>DAOUDQ010000310.1:0-2041 GCA_034431045.1 Dehalococcoidia bacterium
CAGGCCGCCCAGGGCATACTCCAGCACAGCCTGAAGCATCATCTCTTTGATGATCGCCTTCGCTTCGGCGAGAGCCCCATCTCTGGCTTCTCTGACCATCTCGCTCATCTGATCATCAAAGACGTCGATCATCCTACGTTTGAGGTGGCCCATCAGCTCTCTCGTCTTCTCATCCATCCCCATCTCCGTACATAGGCCCAGCCACCCTAATCAGCCCACCGACGCTACGCCGACGTCTCCTGCCGCCGGACCGTTATCAGTAGAGTACGCTCTACCGCCCGCCGGTCGAAATAGCAGACCGTCTGCCCGGCGTTCTCTGCCCCTAGCGCAACGCTTTCAGCGTAGGCGGTGAGCAGGTCATAGGCCCGAGTCAGCTCGGTCATGCGGCCCTCAGCGTCTGGGTCCTCGGGGTTGTGATCGGGGTGCAGCCGGCTGGCCAGCCGGTAGTAGGCCCGCTTGATCTGGTCACGGGTGACCGCGTGCGCCAGGCCCAGGCAGCACCGCGCCTCATCAACCGCCTCAAAGTCAGGCAGCTGCACCTCCACCGTGGCGAAGCTGTAGGGTGGCAGGGGCCCCACACAGCGAAAGTGGAGCTCACCTCCGAACACTTGGTCGAGCACCTCCAACACTCGGTCCAATGCGGCGCGGCCAGCCTCGTCCACCAGCAACGCCACGTTTGCCACTATGCTGTCGCTCATGTGGGGGTTGACTGCCAGGTCCAGGGCTACCTGCCGCAACGATGGGAGCAGACGGCCCCGCAGGGCCACGCGGCGGCGGTCCAGGGAGGCTTGTACCATCCGGCCGGCAGCGATTCGCTCCGCCATCGTCTCCTCGGGCGGCAGGTCCGCCACCCGAGCTCTGACCCGGGCAATGGGCTCCTCCTGGCCAATCTCCAAGAAAACTTCCTGGAGGTTCCACAGAACCACCACCTCTATCTGCACCAGACCGGCGAACCTCGCCAGGGAGCTGCGAAACAGGATCTCTCCCTGTGCTAGAAGGCGGCACACCCAAGCTTCGTTAGGCATGACGGTACCGAACTTCACCGGCAGAACCGGGAAGTCCTGCATCACGGCCTCGACAACGCGCTGGTGGGTCACCAAGCGGGGGACCACTTCGTCCCGCCTCAAGCCCCGATAATCTCTCAGCGGGCTGCCGCTGACCACGGCGGCGACATCACGATGAGGGACGGAGTAGACCTCGTCGTGGTCCTCGCCGACTCCGGCCACATCGAAGACAACCTTGTCCTTTGTGGGAATAATGGCGTACATGTACGTCGCGGCCATTTCTATTCTTGCCTCTGTATCTCTGCCAATGCCCTCTCGAAGTGGCGCCTGCCGATGCAGAGTTCCTCCAGGGGTGCAGATGAGGCGGGGAGACGCCGATCCCCCAGGAACTCCCGGATGGCCATCATGCACGCCTGGCGGCAGAGGCCCTCGATGTCGGCCCCCACCATCCCCTCGGTGCGCTCCCCCAGCTCCTCCAGGTCCACATCCGGCGCTAGCGGCTTGCCTCGGGTGTGCACCCGGAAGATAGCCAGGCGGGCCTCTCGGTCAGGCATGGGTAGCTCCACCAGCACCTCAAAACGACCGGGCCGCAAGAGGGCTGGGTCCACGATGTCCAGGCGGTTGGTAGCCGCGAGCACCACCACTCCTTTGAGTTCCTCGATACCGTCCATCTCAGCCAGGAACTGGCTGACCACCCGCTCGGTGACGTGGGAATCCCCCTCGGCTCCGCGACGGGGAGTCAGGGCATCCAGCTCGTCGAAAAACAGGATGCAAGGCGATGCCTGCCTCGCTTTCCTGAACACCTCGCGGACCGCCTTCTCCGACTCGCCAACCCACTTGGATAGGAGTTCAGAACCCTTCACCGAGATGAAGTTTGCCTCGCTCTCCTTGGCCACTGCTTTGGCCAGCAGTGTCTTGCCCGTCCCCGGGGGGCCATAGAGTAAGATGCCCTTGGCGGGGGTAGTACGCATGTGGGCGAAGAAGGGGCCGTACTGGAGGGGCCACTCCACCGCCTCGATGAGCAGGCGTTTGACATC
>DAOUDQ010000311.1:0-3004 GCA_034431045.1 Dehalococcoidia bacterium
CGCCCGCGAGGTGGGCCCGCTAGCGGCAGAGATCCTGGGCATTGACTATGTCGATCAGCGGATCATGGTAGATGCCGCCCGCCGCCTGGGCGTCAGCGCTGAAGCCCTAGCCGAGCGGGACGAGCGCTGCGCGGGCTTCAGGGAGAGGCTGGCCAATATGCTGCGCACCTTCCTGGAGCGCTCGGCCATCGCCGGCGTTGGAGACCCCCTCATAGGTAGCGGCGGCCTGGATCTACTCCTGGCTCGCTCCTACGGCGAGATGGGCGCCGAGGTCGGCAGCTCCGCCCAGGAGCTGGACGACGCCGTCTACATGAAGACGGTAAGGGCCATCATTAGCGAGCTGGGTCAAGGGGGCAACATCGTTATTCTGGGTCGCGGCGGTCAGATGATCCTCAAGGAGCTGCCCACCGCCCTCCACGTGCTCACCCAGGCCCCGCTGGAACTGCGCACCCGCCGGATCGTTGAACGCGACCAGCTAACGCCCGAAGAAGCCAGCAAGAGGGTTCACGAGCTCGACAGCGGCCGAGCGGCCTTCCACCGCAAGTTCTTCAAAGTGGACGTGACCGATCCCTGCCTCTATGACCTGGTGATCGATACCAGTCGTCTGCCCTACGCGGTGGCAGCGGAGATAGTCGCTCTGGCGGCGCGGGCCAAGGAGAGCTAGGCTTCCTGCTAGTCGCCCTGCTTCTCCTCACTTGCCTCTAAGCGGCCAAGTATCCCCCTGAGGACGGCCTCGCCTCCTTCCAGGCGGGCTCGCATGCCCCAGGGGCCTTCCAGGGGCAGATTGAAGACGGACGCCTGCTCCTGTCTGTCGGCGGGCATGGCGCCCACGGCCTGGAGGAAGCTGTCCGCCTCGGCCGAGCCCTCCCCGAAGATGCTTATCAGCAAGTAGCGGGTCTGATCTATCCAGCGGGCGTGGTCATTGGGGACAGGGCCCAATCCCCGCAGGTGGGCCAGGCGCTCCAGCTGGCGGCGAATCCTGTCGGCGGCTGACATGAGACTCGATACGTACGCCAAGCATTATAGCCAGCCGCGAACAGCAGGGCTAGCCCGGCGGCAGGAGGGGCTGTTCGCTGTTGATTCGCCGCCGTTGTCGCACTAGACTCGGAGCTATGTGGCGGGCGCAAATGGGCGAAGGTCCAGCAATGGCAGGCGTGCCGCCGCCTGCCGGGCAGGGTGAGCCTCTGTGGACGGCTGGCTTCCTGGTCGTCCTGGCCTGCACGCATCTTTCTTTCGCCAGCTTCTTCTCCACCTACACCACCCTGCCCCTCTATCTGAAAGATGCAGACAAGTGGCAGGTGGGCCTGGTGGTGGGCAGCCTGGGCCTTGCCGGGATGTTCATGCGGCCCCTGGCCGGTCTGTGGACGGACCGCTATGGGCGCAAACGATTCATGGTGATTGGCGCTGGGGTTACAGCCCTTAGCCTGGCGGCCTACGCCCTCAGCGACGACCCCTACCTGCTGCTGCCGCTGCGGATGGTGAACGGGGTGGGCATGGTGCTATTCGTCACCGCCGCCTTCGCCACTGTGGCCGACATTGTACCCACCGACCGCCGCGGGGTTGCTTTCGGCTACCTCGCCATGATGAACAGCCTGCCCCAGGTCTATGCCCCCTGGCTGGGTCTGGCGATAGCCAGGACCTGGGGCTTCACCCCCTACTTCCTGACGGCGGCCGTGGTCTCTGGCCTGGCCTTCCTCCTCAGCAGCCGCGTCGGTGGCGGCAGGGGCAGGGCGAGGGCGACGGAGGGATTCTCGGCCGCTGCCCTGGTGAGCCGTAGCACGCTGCTTCCTGCTTCCTTGTTCCTGTCCCTGACGGTGGCCTTCGGGGCTATTCTGGCCTTCCTGCCTCTCATGGCCGAAGACCGAGACCTGGGCAACCCCGGGCTCTTCTTCGTGCTGTACGGGTTGGTGGTCGTGCCTCTGCGGCCTTTGGTGGGGGCCCTAGCCGACCGCTATGGCCGGGCGGTGGTGTTCGTTCCGGGCTTGGTTGTGGCGGGCCTGGCGATGCTCCTGCTGGCCGCTGCGTCCATGCAGGGGATGATGCTGGCGGCGGCGGTGCTCTTCGGTCTTGGCTTTGCTGGGGCTCATACGGCCCTTCTGGCCCTGACTGTGGACCGGGCTGGGAGCGAACAGCGAGGCGTGGCTATGTCCACATTCGGTCTGGCCTGGGATATGGGGTCGGGTGTGGGGGCGCTAACGTTTGGTCTGATAGCTGCGTTCGCCAGCTACGGGCTCGTGTTCGCTATGGCCGGTGCCCTTCCCTTGGCGGCCAGCATGCTCTTTGTGGCCGGCAGTCGCCTGCCGAGGCCTGGGGCGCCTGATACGGTCGGTTAGTGGAAGTTGAGCTCGTAGTGGCCGCAGCGCTCGCGGTGCTCTTGTCTGAGGCGCTGGCAGAGGTCCTGATAAGGGGCGGAGTGGATCGAATCGGTGGTCATGATTACGGCGTCTTCGTGATTGTCGGAGTAATAGCGGTGGCGAACGCCAACCTTCCTAAAGCCGTACTTTTCGTACAGGGCCTGGGCCGCCTGATTGGAGGCGCGAACCTCGAGGGTGACGACCTCTCGATCGTTGAGGGTGGCCAGTGCGATGGCAGCGATCAGCAGAAGCTCTCCGATGCCACGGCCGCGGTGGCTCTCGCGCACGGCGATGGTGACGATATGGGCCTCGTCCGGGGTGAGCCAGACGCCCACGCATCCCACGACGGGCTCGCGGCTGGTCTCGGCCTCCTCCTCGCCGCCAAACAGCCGCTTGAGCTCGCCCAGCCAACGCCCCAGGCGCGACGGCGGCATGGGCACCCCGCTCGGTTCGCGCTCCGGCAGCGGGGCCATTGCTTCCTCGGCTTCCTCTCGCTGCTCCACCGCCACTAGATAGCGGGCCAGGGGGTTGTGCTGGATGTCCCGCTTGAAGGCCGTCGCCGGCCACATATTGAGAAACGACTCCTGCTCGATCTCCATCACCTGGGAGATGTCGCCCAGGTCCATGGGGCGCACCTGATAGCGAACGGC
>DAOUDQ010000312.1:0-2692 GCA_034431045.1 Dehalococcoidia bacterium
TATCCGTCGCACACCAGATCAGCAAGAAGCTCATCCACGTACACCGCTTCCGTTCCGCCAGCAATCCACTGCTTGACGGTTGTAGTGGCCTGCTCTGATGTGATGGAAGGAGCATCATCGGCGGGCGACGGCGAAGCGCGTGAGCCATCTCTGTCGAAAAGCGACATCACCAAGACAGCGATAAGTACCACAGCGACCAATAGTGCTGCAAGCCCTGTTAGCCAAATCCCCCAGCGTCTCACACTTTGTTCATACATGCGACATCGACTCTCGTCAGTGCGTGCTGGCCGCGCAGGCTCCGCTAGCGCAGAGCCCGGGCCGTGTCGTAGGAAGGCGGCAAAACGGCACCCGGGACGCAGATCGCCCTGCGCCCCGGATGCTCGTGAGGCCAAAGGGGCCTAGCGCCCGGCTATTTTTTGACCACCAGCGTGCTGGCAAAGACATCGCCGAGACGCTGGCGCCTGGGGGAAAGACCCGCCGTAGCGAGCCCCACCAGGTATGGAACAGCAAACGGCAGGGCATCCACTGGTCGCAAGATGTTGCGCCTGAGAGCTGCAACCCATCCGCAGGGACTGCCATCATATTTGACGATCCTCAGCCCGAGAGCCAGCTTGCCAGGAGTTACGCTCCGCGCCCCCTCAAAGAGAACATAGCAGACAAAGATAGTCAGGCAATAAAGCAGGAACGGTTGCCAGCCAAGGGAGAGGCCGAGCGTCAGTGTGCCGTTGTCTAGATCGGCGGAGTTGTTGCCCCAGATCCCTACCACCAGGGCGAGGCCGGTGATCATGAGGACTGCATCGACTAGACCAGCGGCGAGACGGCGGCGTATGACCTTGACATCGAGGCCCTCGGCGATGGCCACGGGGGCCCGCACCTTGGGCTCGGGTCGAGCTCGGCGCTCCTCCACAGCTTGAGGAGCAGAGCCCGACCTGGCTTCGTCGTAGTGTGCTCTCAGCTCAGGGTTGACGAGCACCTCGTAGGCTTCGTTCAGCTGCCGCAGCTTGGCGGCTGCCTCCGGATGGCGGCGGACACTTGCCCCGTACTCCGTGGCTAGTCGCCAGTAAGCCATCTGGATGAGTTCGTGGCCTGCCTCCGGATCGACCGCCAGGACTGCGTAATAGTCCTTGTTCGCCACAGCCTCATTGGCGAGGGCTCCCCCCCCTCGAATCCTGTTCAACCGTTGCCAACGAGCTCTCCTCCTAAGCTAGCCATCCATACGTACGGAGAGGCCAACCCACTCACTCACTAGCCCCCTAGCGCTTCGTAGGCGGATATGCCTGCCGGACCCAGGATGACGATAAACAGCGACGGTAGAATGAAAAGAACCAGGGGGAACGTCATCCAGATCGGCATGCGCTGAGCATGTGCCTCTACGCGCTGGCGTCGCTTCACCCGCGCCTGCTCCGCCTGCACCCGCAGTAGTTGACCAATGCTGGCGCCGGTTTGCTCCGCGTGCACCACCGCATTCACAAAGGTGATGACCTCCGGAACGCCGGTTCGCACTCCCACATCGGACAGGGCGTCGCGGCGCATACGCCCCACAGCCATCTGGTCCAAGGCGTGGGCCAGGTCATCGGATAGAGGGCCCCTCATCTTCTCGGTGACCTTGGCGAAGGCAGCATCCAAGCCGAGTCCCGCTTCCACGCAGGTGGTTATCAGGTCGAGGGCGTTCGGCAAGTCCCTGAGGATCTGGCGCTGGCGTCGGCTAACTCTTCGGGCCAGCCAGAAGTACGGCACGTATATCCCCAGAGCAAGGAAGGTAAGAAAGCCCATGAAGTACAGGGCGCCGGAGCTCGCTCGTGCAGCCAGCATGAGCGCCAGGAAGGCGCCGGGAAATGCCGCGGCGCTGGCTATCCAGATGAGGATGAACCCCGCCACGCTGAGCGAACTGCCGGCAAGGGTTAGTTGCCGCCTCAGCCGCGCCAAGAGAGCTGCAGGGAGAACACTCATCACCCTCTCGCTAAATCCCTCCAGGATGGGCCAGGCCACGCGCTCGACGAAGGGCCTCTCCAAATCGGGGATGTCCTCCGACCTGGCAGCCGTGGCCAAGCTGCGGATTCTCGCCCCCAGGGGGCTACGACTTCTCCCGGCAACCCCCATAGCTATAAGGATCGCCGCCAGGAAGACCAAGATCGCCAGGCCGAGAGCAAGCATGCGTACCCCTCCTAGACTTCGACCGCCAATATGCGCCGAATCATCAATAGCCCAATCAGGTCCAAAACCACCGCCGTCACCAGGAGGATCCTCCCGGCCGTGTGGGTGAACAGAGCCGACATGTAGTCGGGGCTAGTGGCGAAGAAGAGAAGGACGAGAACTACAGGCAATAGCCCTACGATGATGCCGCTGAGCTTCTTCTGAGCAGTGAGGGTGTTGACCTCGCCCTGTATGCGCACTCGCTCGCGGATGGTGTACCCCACGTTGTCCAGGATCTCGGCAAGATTGCCACCGACGGTGCGCTGAATGAGGATGGCCGTTACTATCATGTCCAGGTCGTAGCTCTCGACCCGCTCGCCCAGGGCAGCCAGAGCATCCTCTAGCGTCGCCCCGACGTTGGTCTCATGGATGACGCGGAGCAACTCACTGGACAGAGGAGGAGAAAGCTGCTGGGCAGCCTGGTCCAGGCTCTGGAGAAGCCCGAAGCCGGCCTTCAGCGAGTTGGATACCATGGATACCATTTGCTCTAGCTGGTCGT
>DAOUDQ010000313.1:0-2150 GCA_034431045.1 Dehalococcoidia bacterium
CTGCGATGGCGTGCCATCGTACCAGCCGCCGTATAGCCGCCAGATGTTCCTCACTATGAATTCCGGCTCATCGTAGACCGGCTGTAGGTAGGGTCGTCCCTCAAGGTGAACCGGTGGGCGAACCGTGTGCAGGACGGCATCCAGAGTCGCGCCCTGGTTCATCAACGCCACTGTCTGGTCGTGCAGCGATTCCAGGAACTCCGCGGTATCGGTCAGGGCCTGCCGCACCCGCTCCCTGCCCACCACAATCACCCCGTGTCCTGGTGAGAGCACCTCTGCCTCCAGCGCCGCCATCTTGCGAAGGGCCCGCGCCCAGTCCAAAGGGTAGCGCTGCACCTTCTGCGGGTTGCCGGCGTTGGGCACCGCCCATATGAAGAGGTCGCCTGGGCAGAGAACCTTCCGGCCCGGTACCCATACCCACGTGTGGTCGTCAGTCTCACCGCGGTCATGATAGAGTTCGAACCGTTCTCCACCCACCGTCAAGACCAAGGAATGCGCGTAGGTGGTGTCGGGGTACGTATATTCGGTCGGCCACTGGATGATGCCGTGCGGCGCCGTTTCGCCGCCGCTTCGCCTCAGAGCGTCGGCTCCAAACTGGCGCGTGTTGATGATGCTGTTGTAGCCAGCCGTGAGGATGTACCGCTGGAAGCGAGCGGCGACGGCTTCGTGGCCGGCCACCCTAGGCCCAGGCCAGCCGCGCTCCCTGGCCTCCTCAGCGAACGGAGGCACGCCGAAGACGTGGTCCACGTGGCCGTGCGTGTAGACTGCGGTGTCCAGCCTCGCCTTGGACCACGACCGGATGGCCTCGAAGGTCTGCCTCTGGTTGAAGTAAGCACCGGTGTCTATCAGCACTAGGCCGCCCTCCGTCTCGAAGGCGGTTACATTGGCGAAGGAGCGGTAGAAGATTGTCTTTTCCGCGATCTCCTCGATGTCCTCGACGGGGATCCAAGGGTGATGCTCATCGGTGGTCACCTCTCCCCTCCACATTTTTCCCGCCAGATCCATCACTGTGCCCATGAAGATGCCTCCTTGACTGTCGAATGGGCGGCCAGCCTTCTATTGACGTATAGAAAAGCCGTGTATTGCCTCCATCACGACCGATGGCGCTGTCTCGAAAAGAGAGTAGCATCCCGCCCAGAGCAATGGTAGAGGCCAGTCGCCACTTCTTGCTTGGCCAGGTGGCGCTCGCTAGAATCAGGTGCAGACCGGGAGGAGGCGCCATGATGATCGAACAGTCGCTCTTCTTTGGTGACACGACCATAGACGTGAGCCTTCCCGACCGTACCCGACTGGTAGGTGGCGACGGCGGGGGACCCCATCTGGAGCCGGTGGCAGATCAAGAGGCGGCCATTCGAGCTGCCCTGGCAGAGCCGCTGGGCCTGCCCCGCGTTGGCCAGCTGGTTCGGCCCGGGGCTCGCGTGCTTATTGCCTTCGACGATCCGACAGCGCCGTCGTTCGGGCCCATCAGGCGATTGGCTATCGAAGCGGTCCTGGAAGAGCTGGCGGAAGCCGATGTGCGCGAGGAGAACGTCTCGCTCGTTTGCGCCAACGGACTCCACCGCAAGTGGACGCACCAGGAGCTAGCGTCCATCCTGGGGCAGCAGCTGGTGCAGCGCTTCGCATCGCGTCTGACCTGCCACGATGCCGAAGACGCGGACAACCTCGTGTACCTGGGGACAACGCCCAATGGATATGATGTTGAGGTTCACCGCCTGGTGAAGGATTCGGACCTGACTGTGTACATAAACGCCGCCAACTACTTGGGCTTCAATGGCGGCTGGAAATCGGTCTGCGTTGGGCTGTCCACCTGGCGGTCCATTCGCTGGACGCACACGCCGGACGGCATGACGATGTCTGTGCGGGGCAACCGGATGCACGCCGTCTTCGATGAGATGGGCCAGCATCTGGAGTCTAAGCTGGGCCGCTGCGTGTTCAAGGTGGAGACGTTGCTGGCCAACCCGGCGACCATCGGACGCGTGTTTGCGGGCGGCGTGGCCGAGACGCGGGCCGCAGCGCTTGAGGTGCAGGCTTCCCTGTACCAGCCACGGCGCGCTGCAGCCCAGCCTGCCGACGTGGTGATCTACGGGCTTCCCGCCTGGAGCCCATACGCCACCTTTGCCCGTATGAACCCTATCCTAACCCTGATCTCT
>DAOUDQ010000314.1:0-9850 GCA_034431045.1 Dehalococcoidia bacterium
CCGCTGCTCTACAACCGTGCGGTGTTCGAGGTCATTGCCCAGGAACGGGGCGAGGGCCTCGTCTGGGGGCGCTCGGGCTATGCTGGCTCCCAGCGCTATCCCCTGAACTGGACGGGCGACTCGCCCTCTACCTTCGAGGGGATGGCCGCCGCCCTGCGCGCTGGTCTCAGCCTGAGCCTGGCGGGCATCCCTTTCTGGAGCCACGACATCGGCGGTTTCTGGCCTGGCGGGCACGTTGGAACGCCCAGTCCCGAGCTGTACATCCGCTGGGCACAGTTCGGCCTCCTCTCCTCCCATGCCCGCTTTCACGGTACCAGCGCCCGCGAGCCCTGGCACTACGGGCAAGAGGCGGTGACCATCGTGCGGGAGTTCGCCCGCCTGCGCTATCGCCTCCTGCCCTATCTCTACGCTTTGGCGCAGGAGGCCTGCCAGACGGGCGTGCCTGTCGTGCGGCCTCTGTTCCTGGAGTTCCCGGACGATCCCTCTGCCTACCAGGCGGACTTGGAGTACATGCTGGGCCCATATCTGCTGGTGGCGCCCGTTTTCAACCAGGAGGGGCGTTGTCGTGTCTATCTACCGCCGGGGCAGTGGCATGATTTCTGGAGCAACGAGCGGGTAGACGGGCCGGCCTATCGGGACATGGAGGTGCCCCTGGAGAGGATGCCCTTGTTCGTCCGCGGCGACTCCATCCTGCCCCTGGCTCCCCCCATGGACTTCGTAGGACAGAAGGCCTGGGACCCCATGCAGTTGGACGTAAGGCTGGACTCGCAGGCCAGGGTGTCCTTCCCCGACCCCAACCGCCTGGTGGAGGTGCGAGGGCGACGCCGGGACAGCGATGTCGTTGTGGACATAGAGGATGGGGAGCGAACCTTCGAGATATGCTTCCTGACCCCGGCCCGGCTGAGGGACGTTCGCTTCTCGGGCAGGGCCTCCGATACGGGCTGGCGGGAGCTGGAGGGGATGACCATCGTGAGGCTGCGGGCCCGCGGGCCTTGCTCTGTAACAGCGAAGGTAATCTGAGTTCCCTGCGATCGCGACGAGCGCCCCCCATCGGGATCAGGCCATGGCTCTGGTCCTCGGCCTTGTCGCTCCATGGCAAGCAGAGCATAATGTCTTACGTGGGCAGGTAGCTGTTTGCAGGCCCGGAGATGAGCAAGCTCGGCGACAAGATCCGTAAGGCCAGACGCCTGGAGTCGGGTCCTATCGGCTTCGGGGCGATGGCTGGTCGCCCCGGCGCTTCCTCCATGCTCCTGATGGTGCACGGGCCGGCCTCGGCCATGCGGACCCCAGACGACCTGGCAGGCCTAGGCGTGGACGCTGTCCTCCTGTCCCTCTCCAATCCCCAGGCGGACATGAGCCACCTAGCCAGATGGGCCAAGGAGGCGGGCGATGTGCCCTGCGGCGCCCAGGTGATGGCCGCCAGCCGCAAGACTGTGGCCGCTCTCAAGGAGGCAGGGGCCGACTTCCTGGTCTTCGATCCCGAGGCCACCAGCGCCGAAGCCCTCCTGGAGACAGAGATGGGCTACGTCCTCGCCCTCTCCGGCGAACCGAGCGATTCGTTCCTTAGAGCGTTGGACACCTTTCCCCTGGACGGCCTCTGGGTCGATGATGGGCGGGGGCCACTGACAGTGCATCGTCAGATAGAGCTTCGTCGCGTGCATCTTCTTTCCCGCACGCCCTTATTTGTTCCCATTCGGCCGGACATCGGCCCCGCTGAGCTGGAGTGTCTGCGGGACGCGGGCGTTGTGGCCGTTGCCGTGAACGGGATGGAGGCCGGCACGTGGCAGCGGGTGAGCGACTTGCGCCAGGCCATCGATGGGCTGCCGGCCAGGACGCGTCGGCGCGAGGAGAGGCCAGAGGTAGTGCTGCCCCTCGGGCGGGAGCTCGCTCCTCAGCTGGAGGAGGAAGAGGAGGAGTTCCCCCCACCCGAGTGATTGCCTGACCTCGATGCGCAGGTTGAGACCCAGGACCTACCATGGCCGGATGTGGCAACTGGAGCGGCTGAAAGGCGAGGTGGCCATGCCGCAGTAGGGCACGAACAGGAAGAATACGAGAGGCTCTGGCTGAAGGTCAGGGCTTTTGTTGTTTGCTGGCGAAGCCTCCTGCTATAATGCGGTAGCAAATCCTGGCAAACCTTCAGGTTAGACATGGCTAAGGCCCAGAAACCGTTGATGGAAGCACAGGCTGTGGGCGCGCCTCAGGCGCGCTACCAGCGGATGGTGGCCAAGATCGGCACCAACGTTCTCACGGCGGGCACCGACCGCCTGGACCTGGAGGTGATGTCGTCCCTGGTGGGACAGGTGGCTCGTCTTCACCGCCAGGGGAGGGATGTGCTCATCGTCAGCTCGGGGGCCATCGCCTGCGGCCGGCATCGTTTGGGCACCCCCAAGGAGCGGAAAGACATACCCTTCCGTCAGGTGCTGGCGTCGGTGGGCCAGACCTACCTCATGCAGGCCTACGACGAGCTCTTCGCCTGGCACGACATCGTGGTGGCCCAAACCCTCCTCACCAAGCGCGACCTGGCCGACCGCCAGGGCTACCTGAACGCCCGCAATACCCTCCTGGCCCTCCTCGACGTGAGGGCGGTGCCTATCGTCAACGAGAACGATGTGGTGGCGGTGGAGGAGATCGAGGGGGTCAAGATCGGCGACAACGATAACCTCTCGGCCCTGGTGGCCAACCTGGTGGATGCCGACCTGCTGGTGCTGCTCACCGACCAGGCCGGCTTCTTCACCGCCGATCCCCGCCTCCACCCCGACGCTCGCCTCATACAACGGGTGGAGCAAATCGACGAGGAGATCGAGCAGCTTGCGGGCGAGAAGGGCGAACGGGGTGTTGGCGGCATGACCACCAAGATTCAGGCTGCCAGACTGGCCACCGCCGGCGGAACCCACGTGGTCATCGCCGACGGCCGCGAGAAGGACATCCTGGTGCGCCTGGCCGAGGGCGAGGCCCTGGGCACCCTCTTCCCGGCGACGGTGGATCGCCTGGAGAGTCGCAAGCGCTGGATGCTAACTGGCCTCTCCCTGAAGGGGAGCATCGTGGTGGACGCGGGGGCGGCCAGGGCTCTGCGGCAGGAGAAGCGGAGCCTTCTGCCAGCAGGGATACGCCGGGTGGAGGGCCACTTCGAGCGGGGCGATGCCATAGCCATCTGCGATAGCGAGGGGCGGCGCATCGCCTGCGGCATCGCCAGCTACGGCTCCAGCGACATCGAAACCATTCATGGCCTCCGCTCCGAGCGCATCGAGGAAGTGCTAGGCTACCAGTACGGGGCGGAGGTAGTCCACCGCGACAATCTGGTGCTTCTGTAAGAGGATCTGTGGAAAGGAGGCAGGCCATCGCCAGGAGTAGGTATGGGCTCCGTCGTTAAGAAGCGGCGCAAGAAGATCCGCAAGCACAAGCATCGCAAGATGCTGAAAAAGGCCCGCTGGCAGCGCAGGCATCGTTAGTCGCCTGCCCACCGGCAGGCAGGCTGGCGGGCGGCCCCAGGGAGGGGAAGGTGGCGACACAGCGTTTTCGGGGGATGGTGGACATCTTGAATACCGAAGGCGTGGTCGCGGCCAAGGCCTATTGTGAGCTGGTGATCGACGCCCTCGGTCTCGACCTCGACGAGTGGGAGGGGATCCTGCGGGAGGTGAGTCCGGCGGGCGCCCTCGTCGAGAGCGGTCACTATCGCCTGCGACTGCCCACCGCCAGCGAGGGCGAGGTGGTTATCAACCAGGTCTTTGTCCGTGAAGAGGGCGGCCTGGGGGCGCCGGTTGTCTACCAGTTTCTGGGAACAGGCCCACCGCCGGAGGTTGCGCCCGGGGCGGGACGGTGACCCGTGCTCGACAGGATTCGGCGGGCTGTCTCGTCCTTGAGGCGGCGCCGCTTGGTGGAGGACCCGCTGGTGAAGGTGGCCGGTACCATCCACCAGGTGGAGGTTGACGTGTGGCGAACGGCGCTGGAGCGCCAGGGGATAGAGGCCACCATTCGGGAGCTTCCGCCGGAGGTGGCGCCACCGGCCGGTAAGCCGAGCTGGGAGGTGTGGGTGCGGGTTAGCGACGAGCCGCGGGCCCGCCTGATCCTCGGCCTTTCGGGACGCAGCGTCATCCGCCTGCCGCGGCGGAAGGGGGAGGGGTGAGCGCTGGGTGGTGATGTGGTGATGGAACTGAAGACGAACGTCCTCTACGACGGCGACAACCTGGAGATGCTGCGCAAACATATTCCGGACCAGATGCTGTGATGGCGACGCCAGTGTCGGAAGTGCAAACCAAGGGCCAGGCCGCGCGCCAGACGGCCCGCCGGTTGCCCCGCCTGTCGACGGAGGTCAAGAACCGCGCCCTGCACAACATCGCCGAGGCCCTCCTCTCCCGCCAGGAGGAGATCCTGGCCGCCAACGCCGAGGACCATGAGGCGGCAAAGGCCTCCGGCCTCTCGGCCAGCGTCCTCGACCGCCTCCTCCTCAATCCCGAGCGCCTGGGGGCCGTTGCCGATGGCGTGCGCACGGTGGCTGCCCTGCCCGACCCCGTGGGCGAGGTCATCGACATGCGCACCCTGCCCAACGGGCTGGTCGTCGGCCGCCGCCGCGTGCCCCTGGGGGTCATCGCCGCCATCTACGAGAGCCGCCCCAACGTCACGGTGGACATCGCCTCCCTCTGCCTGAAAAGCGGCAACGCCTGCATCCTGCGCGGCGGCAAGGAGGTCATCCGCTCCAACACCGTCCTGGCGCGGGTGCTGCGAGAGGCGGCGGCCGCCGCTGGCGTGCCCGAGGGAGCGATTCAGCTCATCGAGAACACCGACCGCGCCCTGGTGGGCGAGATGCTCAAGATGCGCGAGCTTATCGACCTGGTGGTTCCCCGCGGCAGCGCCGAGTTGATCGAATTCGTGGCCGAGAACGCGCGCATGCCCGTTCTGGTGGGCGGCACCGGCGTCTGCCACACCTATGTGGACCGTGCCGCCGACATCGATATGGGCGTGCGGGTGGTGTACAACGCTAAGTGCCGCAGATACAGCATCTGCAACGCCCTGGACACCCTTCTGGTGCACGCCGATATCGCCGAGGCCTTTCTTCCCGCTATCGCCCAGGCGTGGGCAGAAGCTGGCGTCGAGATGCGCTGCGACCAGCGTTCGCTGGGCATCCTTCAGGCAACGGAGATCGCCGGCCTCTCGTTCAAGCTGGCGCAGGCCGATGACTTCGGCAAGGAGTTCCTGGCCCCGGCCGCCGCCGTGAGGGTGGTCGACTCCCTGGATGAGGCCCTCGACCACATCTACGAGCATAGCACTGGCCATTCGGACGCCATCATAACCGAGGACTACTCGGCGGCCATGCGCTTCCTGGACGAGGTGGATACCGCCGTCGTCTACGTGAACGCCAGCACCCAGTTCACCGACGGCGCCCAGTTCGGCCTGGGGGCGGAGATCATCGATTCCACTCAGAAGACCATCGCTCGCGGCCCGGTGGCCCTGCGGGAGATCACCACCTACAAGTGGATCGTTCTGGGCAGCGGCCAGACCCGCCCCTAGGATAGGAGGAGGAGATGAGGGATTACTACTTCGAGAGGGAGTGCCGCACCCCCTATTCCGAATGCTACGCCATCGAGGTGGAGGGCAACGAGATCGGGCGGGTCGACATTCACTTCACCGCCAGCGTGGCCTACGCCACCCTCTGCGTGGGGGAAAACCTCTCCGAGGAGGATATGCGGGACCTCATCGGCGAGATCGACGAGAAGCTAGTGCTGACCACCGACCCCTTCCGCGAGGACTTCGTGGTCACCGTCTGGGCTGGCCGGGAGGCGGCGGTCTACTCCGACGAGGACTTCGCCGAGGAGGAAGAGGAGGAGGAGGAAGAGGAACTCGAGGAGGGGAACGGCCATCGGGCCTAGCGCTCGATGCGCTCCATAGGCCCCCGATAGCGGCCGTCGTCGGGCTCGGGGTGGATGGTGATGATGGTTCCCGGCAGACGGTTCTTGATGTCGGCCTCGATCTGGTCGCACAGGTTGTGCACCTCCTGGATGGTGCGGGCAGGGTCCACCAGGAGGTGCAGCTCTATGTAGCGCAGGCGGCCGGAGCGACGGCTGCGCAGGTGGTGGAAGCCTCGCACCTCCGGATGGTGCTCGAGCATGCTCTGGTGGATCTGCCTTTCGTCCTCCTCGGGCAGGCGCACGTCCATGATCTCGCTCAGGGCGCCCCTGATCAGTCCGAAAGCCATCCACCACATGTAGCCGGCCAGGGCCAGGGCCACCAGGGGATCGAAAATCTCAGCGCCCGTGAAGCGCACCAGCAGCAGGCCGATAATCACCGCTGCTGCCTGAACGACGTTGGTCTGCAAGTGGCGAGCCTCGGCGGAAAGGGCCAGGGAGCCAGTGCGGCGAGCGACCATCCGCATATAGGCGGAGACACCAACGTTGAGGACAGCGCTGGTAATCATGGCCGCCAGGCCCAGGTTCACGTCGATAGTCCCGCCACCCTCTATGATCCGTCGCAGGGCCTGATAGATGATGAAGCCGCCGCCCAGGCCGACTACGCCCGCCGACACCGTCGCCGACAGGCCCTCCGCTTTGCCGTGGCCGTAGGGGTGCTCCCAGTCCGCTGGTCGGGCGGCGATGCGCACGCTGAACAGGGCAGCGGCGGCAGCCAAAAGGTCCTCGCCGCTGTCCAGGGCGTCGGACAGGACGGCGATGCTACCGCTGATGAGGCCCAGGGTGAGCTTGAGGATCAGCAGCCCCAGGGTGACTATCAAGGAGAGGGCGGCAGCCCGAACGGCGATACTCATGTTTCTCCAGCGGCCGCGAGTCGAAGGCTTGGGCTAGCCTTTCTTGCGCGCGACGACACTACGGGCCGCCTCGGCGATCTTCTCGGCGGTGAGGCCGTAGTGCTCCAGCAACTGATCCCAGCGACCGGAAACGGCGTATTGATCCTGCATGCCGATGAAGGCCATAGGCGTTGGCTGGTGCAGGGCCAGCGTCTGGGCCACCAGGCTAGCCAGGCCGCCGTGCACCAGGTGATCCTCAGCGGTGACAATGGCACCGGTCTCCCTGGCCGCTGCCAACACCACCTCCACATCCAGGGGCTTGAGCGAGGACATGTTGAGAACGCGGCAATCGATGCCCTCCCGGGCGAGAAGGTCGGCCGCCTCCAGGGCCTTCCAGACCATCACCCCGACGGCCATCACGGTTATGTCCTTGCCCGGACGCGTGAGGTGGGCCTTACCCAACCGGAACTTGTATCCCGCGTCGTAGATGACGGGGATCTTGGGACGCACGCAGCGGACGTAGAAGGGGCCGAAAGTGCGGGCGGCTACCTCGATGACCTGCTCCGCCTCCACCACGTCGGCGGGCACAATAACCCGAAAGCCGGGAAGGGAGAGCATGAGGGAGAGATCGTCGATGGCGTGGGCGGAGGCACCGTCCTCGCCGGTGATGATGCCGGCGTGGCTGGCCACCAGTTTAACGTTCAGGCAAGGCTGGGCGATGCCCAGGCGCAGTTGGTCGAAGCAGCGGCCGGGAGCGAAGACAGCAAAGGTGCTGATGAACACGGTCTTGCCCGCCGCTGCCAAGCCAGCCGCGACGTTCACCATGTTCTGCTCGGCCACGCCTACCGCGAAGAAGCGCTCAGGGAAGGCCTTGCCGAACTGGCGGGCAGTGGTGGAGCTGCCCAGGTCGGCATCCACCACCACGATGTCCAGGCCCTCGCGGCACAGGCGAATGAGGGTTGGCCCCAGGGCCTCGCGAGTGGCCGCCGTCGCCCTGGCGGTCATCCTAGGCCAGCTCCGCCAGGGCCTTCGCGGCCTCTTCCGGCGTGGGCGCTTTGCCGTGGAAGGCCGGGTTGTTCTCCATAAAGCTCACGCCCTTCCCCTTAATAGTGTGAGCGATGATTACCGTGGGTCGCCCCCTGATGTTCCTGGCCTTGTCCAGCGTCTCGATGAGGGCCGACAGGTCGTGGCCGTCGGTCTCCAGCACCTGCCAGCCGAAGGCCCGCCATTTCTCCTCCAGGGGCTGGAGGCCCATGATGTTCACCGTGTAGCCTTGCTCGTTCACCCAGCCGCCCATGCGCTGGGGGCGGCTCTTGTCTTCGTAGCGGCTGTAATCGGAGAAACCGTCGTTCTGGATGCGATTGTAATCGATGACGGCGGTGAGGTTGTCTACCTGATGATGGGCTGAGGCCATGGCAGCCTCCCAGGTCTGGCCCTCGTTTAGGTCGCCATCGCCCAAGAGGCAGTAGACGCGATAGTGCTTTCCGTCCAGGCGAGCGGCCAGGGCCTGACCAAGGCTGAAGGACAGGCCCATACCCAGGGAGCCCGATGTCATCTCCACTCCCGGCGGGCTGCCGGCCACCGTGTGCCCCTCAAGGCGACTGCCCAGCTTGCGCAGGGTGATCAACTCCTGTACCGGCAGATAGCCGCACTCAGCCAGGACAGCGTAGAGGGCGGGTGCCGCATGCCCCTTGCTCAGGATGAAGCGGTCGCGGTCTGGCCACTGAGGGTTTTGGGGATCGTGGCGAAGAGTATGGCGGTAAAGAGCCACCAGGATCTCTACACAAGATAGCGAGCCGCCAGGGTGACCGCACCCGGCGGCAGCGGTCATCTCGACGATGTGGCGTCGAACGCGCTTGGCTAAAGCTTCCAGCTCCTTCAGGGAAGCGCTACTCATGAGGGGCAAAGGCGGCTACTCCACCTCCAGATCATTGGCCAGCGGCCCTACCTGCAGCAGGCATGGTCATTATACGAACCACTCTTTCTAATGTCTACGGCCCGATGCTATTATGGCTCCATGGTGGTGGACTTCCATACCCACATCTTCCCACCGCAGGTGCGCGAGCGACGGGAGGACTATTTGCGCCGCGATTCTTCCTTCGCCCAGATGTATGGCAGCCCCAAGGCCCAAATCGCCACCGCCGAGGAGCTCCTGGCTAGTATGGAGGAGGCGGAGGTGGACAGGAGCGTGGTCCTGGGTTTTGCTTGGTCGGAGCAAGAGCTGTGCCGGGAGCACAACGAATACCTGCTGGAGGCGGCAGCCCGAAGCGGCGGCAGGCTCGTCCCCTTCTGCGCCATCCAGCCGCGGGCCGGGGATGATGCCCTGGCGGAGATCGAGCGCTGCGTCCGCGGCGGCGCCCGCGGCCTGGGCGAGCTGCGGCCCGACAGCCAGGGCTATTCGCTGGACCAAGGTGCTGGCGACATCCTGGCCGGGGCGGCCCTCCGTCACGACCTCGTCCTCCTTTTCCACGTGAGCGAGCCGGTGGGCCACGCCTATCCGGGCAAGAGCGGCCTGGGCCTCGATGCCTTCTATCGATTCGTGAGCTGCCATCAGGGGCTGACGGCGGTGGGCGCTCATTGGGCGGGCGGCCTTCCCTTCTATGCTCTCATGCCCGAGGTGAAGCAGGCGCTGGCCAACGTCTATGTCGATACGGCGGCCACCCCTTTTCTCTATGGGCCGGCGGTCTATCGGCAGGTCGCCGAACTGGTGGGGGCAGAACGTATTCTCTTCGGCAGCGACTACCCACTGATATCGCAGCGGCGCCAACGACAAGCCATCGAGGACGGTCTTGGGGACGATGAGAACGGCAAGCGGCTCCTCCTGGGGGAGAACGCCTGTCGGCTGTTGAGGCTAGGTCATGAAGGGAAGAGATAGCGAGCCAACGCTGCGCCTGTTCGTGGCCTGCGAGCTGCCGCCGCAGATGAAGGCGGCTCTGGCCAGCATTCAGGAGACGCTACGCAAGAAGGGGGCGCCACCCATCCGCTGGGTACGGCCCGAGGGCGTCCACCTGACCCTGAAATTCCTGGGGGCGGTGCCCCAGGAGAAGGTGGCCGCCATCTGCGAGGCACTGGCCCCTACGGTGCAGGGAATACCGCCGCTGGCGCTTTCGCTGGCTG
>DAOUDQ010000315.1:0-11262 GCA_034431045.1 Dehalococcoidia bacterium
TCGTCGGCTCCCATCTCCAGCCCACGCACCCGCTCCACCTCCGCATCGCGGGCGGTGAGCATGATGATGGGAACGTCGGAGAAGCGCCGCACCTCTTCACACACCTCGAACCCATCGATATCCGGGAGCATGATGTCCAGCAGCACCAGGTCAGGCGCTTGCCCTTCAATAGCGGCCAGCGCCTCCTGGCCGGTAGTGGCGGCGATCACCTCGGCCTCCGGCCAGCGGAGATTGAAGCAAAGTCGTACTACCTCGATAACCTCAGGTTCGTCGTCTACGGCTAGTATTCTCATAGCCCCCCGCCTATGGTGAGAAGGAGACAACACACAGCCAACATATGGGCAAACTAGACCTGCCCTTCTATCAAGAGACTCAGTGCCGCCCGCTATTGTTACATTTCCGCTTGGCGGCAGGGGGTGGATGCCCGAGGCGTTTCTATCACTGAACAAACAGCGGGACGTACGTTCAGCCAGGACGCAGAAGGTCTTCCCTTTCAGCGCCCACCTGTGGAGATTCGATACCGAGCATGAACTTGGCGAACGCGCATACCAGGCCCGCCCCGAATCTACCGCTGCTAGGCTGGGGTTAACGTTACCAAGGGCGGAGGATGACGAACCATGCGACGGGGTTGGCCAGCCGCGCCGGTCTTGTTCCAGGCGCTCCTATCGGAACTCAACTAGCGGGCCGAAGTACTCCCACCTGCCCTTGCCGTCCTTGATGACAGCCCGCAGCATCTTGCCGGTTTGCAGGCCCGTGTGGTCGGTGTCGGAGAAGGAGACATTCACTTCGTCCAGGAACAAGTCGCTGTGGAAGTCCTCGATGGACTCCACTGCATCCATCAGCCCCTCTCGCGTGAGGTTATCGCAGGTTCTGCTGAGCGCCTCCACCGCTACTTCCGCCAGCGCCTGGGCATAGACGGTGAAGTTGCTGGGGGTGGGCCCGCCGTACTCGCGCATGATCCGGTAGTGTTCGGCTACGGCCGGGTCGTCGGTCCAGGTCGCCAGCTTGAGGGCCTGGAAGCTAATGGCCCCCTCCATGAGTTCGGGCGAAGCGAACTTAAACATCATCTCGTCGGAATTGATGTAGCTCAAGAACCACTGGGGATGCCAGCCCAGGCGGTCTGCCTGGTTGATGGCCTGAGCGGTGTAGCCGGGACCGGTAATGGCGGTGACTACCTCGGCGCCAGCGTTCTTCATGTTGGTCACCTGCGAGCTGACGGAGACCGCCGCGACCTCGAAGCTCTGCTCGGACACGACCTCGTTCTTATCGGGGTCCAGGCCGTCCTTCACCCCTTGCAGGTGGTCCAAGCCCTGTTGGATATTGGGGTAGAGGACGGCCACCTTCTTGCCAGGCAGGTTCTCCGAGATGTACCGGCCGAAGAACGCCCCCTCGATCCTGTAGCTGGGGATCATCTGGACGGTCCAGGGGTGCCCCTCGGGGTCGGCGCCGAACATGTGCGACCCGGCAGAGACCAGGATGTCGGGCACACCCTCATCGTTCAGGTAGTCCCAAACGGCGGGATGGGACCAATCGCTCAGGGAGCCGACGATGGCGAACACCTTGTCCTGTTCCACCAGCTTGCGCACCGCCTCCATCCCCTTGGCCGGGTCGTCCTGGTTGTCCTCCAGCTTGTAGACGATCTTGCGCCCACAGACGCCCCCCCGGGTGTCGTTGATGTACTTGAAGTAGGCTTCTGTGGCCTGGGGGATCGTGGCGTAGACCGCCCCCAAGGCCCCAGCGAGGATGACATCCGCTCCCAGGATTATCTCTGTGTCCGTGATGCCCGGCGCCTCCGCCGCTGGCGTGGCGGGCGCCGTGGCCGTGGGCGTGGCGGCAGGGGTAGGAGTCTCCTCTTCCTCCTCTTCACAGGCCACCGCTAGGGCGATGACCGCCAGCAGTGCCGAGAGCAAGACAAGGGGCACAGCCCAAACCTTCCCTAATGACCGGGTACAATATGGGGCCTTCATGTCAGATCCGCCTCCCTATTTTCAACGATAGCCGTGATCCGCCATCACATTTTATGCATGTCAATGCCGAGGCTGACCACTTTCCCTTTGCCATTCACTTTTTCTCTCTTTACGATCTGTGCCATGGGACGTCCCTGCTTCAAGAAATTCGTTGTGTATGGGCGCTGGGCTTTGTAGCCCAGCGAGGGACTCCCGACCAACCGGAATCTATCATAATCTCTATCCTTCATTGCTCTGAGGCCGCTCGAATATTCTCTTGGCCCTACTGAATATGAAGATCTATGCACTCCATCATGTACTAGCGTTTTGGACGGAAACCCAAGAAGCCATCGAACCAGCGGCGAACCATTAGCATCTCGACGGTAAAGCCCTGGTCATCGTTGAGGTACAGGGCGGAGACAGCCAGCATGTGCAGAGGCCGCCAGTTGGACTTGTAGCCCGCCGCGATAGCCCGCTGGTACACCGCATTGAACTCCGCCAGGCTCCGGAACCCGAGGGCGATGTGCGTCAGACCCTGGTCGCAGACGCGATATCCCTCGGGCCACGGCTTGCCCAGCGGGTCAGTATACTGCACAAGCTCGATGAGAAAGTCGCCAGCCCATAGGAGCAGTGATTTGCATTGCGCCCCCGGAAGGCCCCATAGCGCCTCGTGCTCCGGCCGATGCAGGACAATCTCCTTCGTCTCGCGCATTCCCAGGGTGTCCACGAAGAATCGGCGCGAGCGGTCGAGATCCGGCACCGACAGCGTGACGCTCCGCGCTGCGACGGGCACCTCAGGCCGCGGGCGCGGGGGCGCAGACGGCAGGCGTGGGTCCTCCTCCATCAGCTCGAGCAGGACACCCTCTGGATCGCGCACGCAGACGCGGCGCATGCCGGCCATCCCGACGGGATCGGTCAGAGTCCGCACGCCTGCCTTTCTTAGGCGCTCGAGCGTCGCATCGAAGTCATCCACGTGCAGACCCAGCCTCGCGTAGCCGACATCACAGGGCCGCCAGTCGGCGGGCATGGGTTTCGCCTGCGGGCGCTTGAACCGGAACATCTCAAAATGGAAAAAGTCCTGCTTGTCGACGAGAAACCAGATCGTTGTGGCCAAGTTGGGCAAGCCCAACATGCGGGAGAACAGGGGACCCCGGACGATCCGTGTGCGGCCGGAGGGCAGGAAGCCGAAGAGATCGCGATACCACCCGTGCGTGCGTTCGAGGTCGGCGGCGCTGAACGCAACCTGGCAGACGGACGGAGACGGGACCATGGCTATCCAACCTCCGTGCGGAGCATGCGGTCCCTCTGGGCACGCACCTCTTCGTTGTAGCAGTCAATGGGCCACGCGGCGGCGCGCGCGTAGCAGGCGTTGCAGAAATCGCACTGGGGCCCCTCAACGCCCTCCTGCATGTGCCGGTACAGGAAAGGATCGGCGATCAGGGCGCGCGCTACCGAGACCATGTCGCACTCGCCGCTGGCGATTGCACGCTCCATCGCCTCTCGATGAATGAAGCCCCCCACGCAGATCACCGGGATACTCAGTGCTTGCTTGAAGAGCTTCGAATAGCGCAGGTTGAAACCTTCGCTGTAACCCGCGACCCGCCTGAGTCCCCAATCCAGAAGCGGAGCCAGCAGACGTGCGGGGATTCGTTGATACCAGGGGAGATTCCTGCCGACACCAATCGTCGTCACCGTCGAAAAGAATGCTCGCCAGTGGCCCCGTTCGAAGGTGAGCCCCGATTCATAGTGACCCGCGGAGATCTCGACCGCATCAACGCCTTCGGCTTCCATGCGTTGCGCGACTTTCACCATGTCATCCGGCTTCAACCCCTTGCGGAAGAAGGGGAGTTCATCCGAACCATTGATCTTCATGATGACCGGATAATCCTGCCCGACCCGCTGGCGGATGGCACGGTACACCTCAAGCAGGAAGCGCAGGCGGTTCTCAAACGAACCGCCGTACTCGTCTTTGCGGCGGTTGGTGTGCGGCGTAAGAAACGCGTTGATCAGGTAGCCGTGTGCTGCATGGATCTGAATGCCGTCGAAGCCGGCTTGCTGGCCGCGGGCGGCTGCATCGGCGAGTCCCTGGACTGCTTCCTGGATTTCCTCACGCGTGATCTCACGAGGTCGCACCCCAAGGGTGGGCTCGAACACGCGGGAAGGAGACACCGCATCCTTTCGCCCAACAAAACGGGGAGAGGCCTGGCGACCGACGTGGTAAATCTGCATGAAGACCTTTGGCCCGTGACGGTGAACGGCATCGGTCAGGCGGCGCAGCCCTGGGATCTTGTCGTCGTCATCCGCAGCGAGCTGCCGGGGAGCCGCTTTCGAGTATAGATTGAAGTACGCATTTCCGGTGATCAGCAGTGGGGTGCCGCCTTGGGCGATCTTCTCGTAGTATTCGACGAGGTCGTCGGTGACGAAGCCGTCGTCGGTGCAGAGAGTCTCGGTCGTCGCCGACTTGACAAAGCGCCCCGGCAACTCCAGACTGCCGATGCGGATGGGAGTGAACAACGAGTTCTGTGCCATTGAAGGAACCTCCTTTCGCTCACTGGCTGGACGAGAAAGTCGCCAGCCCACAGGAGCAGCGATTTGCATCGCGCCCCCGCAAGGCCCCATAGCGCCTCGTGCCCTGGGCGATGCAGGACGACTTCCTTCGCCTCGCGTATTCCCAGGGTGTCCACGAAGAATCGACGCGATAGCACGCGTGCGTGAGTTCGAGGTCGGTGGTGCCGAACGCAACCTGGGGGAGGTGTGGAGGCGGGATCATGGTTATCTAGCCTCCCTGCGGAGCATACGGTACTTCTCCTCACGAATCTTCTCATCGTAACAGTCAACGGGAAACATAGTGGCGCGCGCAAGACATTTGTTGCAGAAATTGCACTCAGGACCCTTTACGCGCTCCTTCATGTGCTTATAGAGGTAGGGATCGGCGATAATGGCTCGACCGAGCGAAACCATGTCGCACTCGCCGTTCGCGATTGCACGCTCCATCACCTCTCTATGAACGAAGCCGCCCGTGCTGCTCACCGGGATGTGGAGTGCTTTCTTGAATTCCCTCGCATATTTCAGCGTAAACCCTTCGCTGTAACCCGAAATGATATTCCTGAAGGCCCAATCCATAAGCGGACCCACCAGTCTTACGAAGTTTCTATGGTACCACTTCAGGTACTGTCCAACACCTATTGTCGCATTAATCCTAAAGAATCCTCGCCAGGTGCCCCTGAATCCTTTTAGCCCTGATTGATAGTGACTTGAGATCAGCTCGATGGCATTAATTCCTTCGTCTTCCATCCTTTTGGCGACCTTCACCAGCTCTTCCGTATTCAATCCCCCAAACGGGAGTTCATCATGACCATTCATCTTCATGATGACTGGATAGTCCCACCCAACACGCGCGCGGATAGCATGGTACAGCTCCAGAAGTAAGCGCATGCGGTTATCGAACGAACCGCCGTACTCGTCTTTTCGGCGGTTGGTGTAGGGCGAGAGAAACTGCGTGAGAAGATAGCCTTGTGAGACGTGGATCTCAACGCCGTCAAAATCACCCTTCTGATAGCGTTCAGCGCCCTCGGCCCATCCTCTGACTGTTTCGCGGATCTCGTCTTTGGTCATCGGACGAGGCATGGTCATAAGCGTGGGCTCAAGTACGCGGGAAGGAGCTTGCGCATATGGTATCCCGGCACCACGCGGAACGCACTGACGACCGGGGTGGTTAGGCTGCCCAAAGATTTTTCCGCCGTGTTTGTGAACGGCAGCGGCCAGACGGCGCATCCCCGGGATCTTGTCGTCGCTATCACAGGCGTTCTGCTTGTAGCGGGCCTGTTTCGATTGCACACTGAAGTATGAAGCTCCAATCACCTGCATAGGGGTGCCGGCTTTGGCGATCTGCTCATGCAATTCGATCATCTCGTCGGATATCGAACCGTCATCGTTGCAGCATCCTTCGTTCGTTGCCGATTTTATGACGCGCCCCGACAACTCCAGTTTGCCGATACGGATGGGAGTGAACAAGGGGCTCTGGGTCATTGAACGGACCCCCTTTCAAACAAAGACTTGCACAAAAGCGAAACGCTATTGCCTCATTCCACAATAGGGGATCTGTCCCAGGTTTCCTTGAGGGGGTTTGCAGCGAGTTTGGGCATGGCTCGATCCGACTCACTCTTAACCGGGTTGAGGGGGCTTGCCGCCTGGATCAAGCCGGGCATTTCATCCGGTTCCTTGATTCTGCAGTCTAGGCATGGGGAGCTGTTTGTAGTCCTTACAAACGGTAGTAATGGCCTTCTCGATCGGAATCCTCTCGATTGCCGAAGCGGCAACAAATCCAACAGCGTCCGTCTTTTCGTACACGACCCTGGTACTCTCAGGATCGTAAAAGGGTCCCCCGTGTATTAGACAAATCACATCGGACCTGGCGTCTTTCGCGGCATTCATTACATCCTGCGCTTTGCTCAGTAGTTTGTCCATGTCTTCCATCGGGGCATAACCGGTTAGCCCGCCCATGCTTGGCCCAACATGGACGCAAACCACATCCACGCCTGCGTTTACCATGGCTGCAGCATCCGGCGGAGTAAGAACATAACACATCGTAAATATATCCCACTCGTGCAGAATCCCGATCATTTCGACTTCACGGCTCCACCCCCAATGCTTAACGCCGTACCCCGGGGCCAGAGCTTCCGTGAATTTCCTTAGGGCCATTCCCCCTTCGATCAAATTCTCGTAAAGCCCTACTGTGGGAAAGTTTATTACTCCGCTGAACCCTTTATCGACAAAGCGTTTCAGGGAGTTCTCAAGGTCGAGGTAGAAGATGTCATTCGCCTCGATGCCCGCAATGATGGGTGTGTTCTTGACAACGTTGGCCAGCTCATCGACCATTTCCAATGTTATTGGATTCGAGGTTCCGGTTATCATTGTGGTGGGAAGCCCCATCATCCTCGTTCTTCCAGTGCTGTAAACGATTATCAGATCAGCTCTGCCAATCTCAGCGCATTTTGCTATTATTCCTGCGCTGCAACCGGCGCCCAGGATTGGCCTCTTCTCGTCTGTTTCCTTCTTGAGCCTATCAAGTATTTCTTTTCTCTCTATTTTTATGCCCATTGTCGCGCCTCCATCGACGTAGTTATCTCGTCGAATGTTCGCAGTACTTCATCCACGAAACCGTCTTCGTTGATGTTACAATCAACTTCCACTACCTTGATTCGCTTGTCGAGATTACTCTTCAATCCGCGGATAAAGCCTTGGTCGGCTTGCGGGTCGTAGAGAGGCGCGCCCTTTTTGCTTGCCTCGGAGAAACCGCGCAGAGGGATAACGATTGCAATGGGACCCGCTGCCCTGTTTGCTCTTTCCGCGATACTCGTACCGACTTGTACGAGTTCTTGCTCAGTGGTTCTCACGAGAACTACATTCGGTCCGTGCATAGACCATGCCCGATCCCTGTATTCAGATGGGACAGAATCGATTCCGGTTGCCCCGGGGAAGATGTGCATGTCCAGGCCGCCGGGAGCGATGATTTGTGGAATAGCTTTCTGTGTTGCGCAGCTGAGCCGGGATCTATCCACTTGTCCGGACCCTGACAACTTAGACAGTACCTCTGCCGGATAGAGCACCTTCGGGACCGTTTCAAATGTCGTCAGGTCAAGGATGGCATCGATAACCCCATCTTTTGCCATTCTGTCCAGCTTTTCGGTGGTAGCGTGAAACACGATAGAGTCGTAGCCTCTCTTTTCAAGCCGAGAAATGACCTTCTGTACGGCCGGTGTGGTTACTCCTAGGGCGGTTATTCCCACCAGCTTCTTTTCCAGAGTCTTGGGAACCTCTTGCTGCACCATTCCAACTATGGCACCGGCGGCATTAGACAGGGTTCTGGCAACGACTTTGTTCAGACCGACAAGATCGACGGGAGCCTGCATTACCGTTATATCCTCGTCGCCGACCGGGGTGAAGGATATGAACGTAGTAATCAGGAATTTCGGGAGGCCTATCGGGAGCCCCTTCATAACCGATGCCCCGGTTGCTGCAGCCGTCGAACCGCCCAGGCTCAGGATGCCATCCAGCCTTCCTGCAGAATACAAGTCGCTAACGATTTTTCTAGCTCCAGCGATCATCACATCAGTGGCCTGCTTTCTGTCAGCGCCGGCATCTGCGGCTTCAACAAGCTGTTGAAGGCCCTTACCACCGGCTTCAGCCACCTTTTCTCTGGTGAAATCACCCGGCATATAGGGACTCCCCATAACACCCACATCCACGGTTATCACACTATGCCCTTTGTTCTCTATAAGGTCCTTTAGAAACTCTACTTCGTCACCTCTCGTATCCAGGGTAGCCACAATCACAATTGTTCTGATTGTTGTGTCTTCGTTACTCATGTTTTATTACTCCCTGGCTGTCTCGCTGCGCCCGTTTCCCTCGTTCCCTCCGCTGTCCACACTGACCCGCTCGGTGGTGCCGGGCAGCGCCAGACAGGAACGCCCGCCGCTGGTCAGGAGGACCATGGCACCGATAAGGGCGGGCAGCAGAAGCAACAGGAGGGCCAGCCTTTTCATGACGACAAAGCTCTCTCCAGGCCGACGCGCCGCGAAGAGGGTGTACGAATGCCTGTAGGACTCGGCGATCATATCTGGCGAGGGCATGCCTATCAACGGCCAGTAGCTTTCAGGCGTTGCCCCCATCCTACTCGCAGGCGCCAGCCTTGACAAGGGAGGAGACCATCGCCACCACGAACCGCACGATGGCGTTGGCCAGTAGCCCTTCCCTCAATGCCGCAGCAGTTCTGCCAGCGGGCGCGCGAAAACCTAGCCCGCCTGGACTTTCAGGACAGGCAGCAAGCCTTAGAGGCCCTATCTATCCGAGCGACTACGTATCGTGACCGGGTCGAGAGCCGAGGCGTCCTGCCTACCTACGTCACCATTGAACAAACATCGGCATGACCACGTGGACGTAGTTGTCCTGGCCCACCGGTCGCAGGACGCCGGGGCTGGAGGGGCCGGAGGTTTCCAGGGCCACCTGGCTGCAATCCAGCACCTGGAGCACATCCTGGAGGTACCTGCTGTTGAAGGCGATCCTAGCCGCCTCACCCTCCACAGAGACATCGATCTCGCCGCGGTTATCACCGAGCTCCTCGGCCCGAGCGGAGATGACCATCTTGCCTGGCGATAGCTCCTCCCCCGGCGTGATCTGGACGCGGATGATGCCGCTACCGTCGCGGGCGAAGATAGCGGCGATGCGCGTCTCCCGCAGGAACTCGGCCACATCGACAACGGCGCGGCAGGTGTAGGTCTGAGGGATTAGCTGGCTGTAGTTGGGGAACGTGCCCTGGATAAGCTGGGCCACCAGCTCCACGTTCTTGAGGCGAAACAGAACCTGACTGCGGCTGCTGTTAATGGTCATCTCGATGGGCTCTTCCTCATCGGTCAGGAGGCGGTTGACCTCTCGCATCGCCCGAGCAGGAATGATGACCTCGCTACGCTCCGACGCCTCCTGCTCCAGGGAGAGGGTGTGCACGGCCAGGCGGAAACCGTCGGCAGCGGCCAGAGTCAGGTTACGCCCCTCCCTGAGGAAATGAATGCCCGTAAGCACCGGGCGGGTGTCGTCGCTGGCAGCGGCGAACTCCACCTGATTGATGGCGGTGCGCAGGCTCAAGGGATCGAGAGTAAGGGAGACCCCCTCGCGGATGGCGGGGATGGGGGGAAAGTCGCTGGCGTCCATGCCAGCCACGGTGGCCTCGTTGCGGGCGCAAACGATGCGCAACTGCCTGGCCCTGGGCGCCAGGCTCATATCGATGCGCTCGTTGGGCAGGGAGTTGACGAAATCGCCCAGGAGTCGGGCGGGCACGGTAATGGCCCCCTCCTCCTCTACCTTGGCGCCAATCCAGGAGGTGATGGCGATCTCCAGATTGGTGGCCGCTAGCTTCAGGCGACCATTGTCGGTGGCGATTAGGACGTGGGAGGTCTGAGGTAATGTGCTGCGAACGGCCACCGCCCGACCAACAATGGACAGGCCCTTGGAGAGATTCTCTTGCAGACAAGAAATGTTCATGACAACCACCTATTGTCGTGTAGTCAGGTGAGTATACGGTTAGACAAAAGTATACACCAGCCCCGACAGGCAAACAAGACAGACTAAGCCCCCCATGGCTATCCGCTCAGGAGAGCAGCCAAAAGATCGCGCAGGCTGCCAACCTGGAGGTCGGGCTCAGGCATGTCCTCAGGCAGGGGACGGCCAGAGCGATTCAGCCAGGCCACTGGAAACCCCGCCCGTCGGGCACCCACGATGTCGGGCATGGGATTGTCGCCAACGTAGAGGATCTGGTGGCACTCCAGGCCCAGCACCCCGGCCAGATAGGCGAAGATGGCCGGGTCCGGCTTGAGGGCCTGAGCCACCTCCGAGGAGACCACGACATCGAACTCCAGGCCGTTCCTGGCCAGGCAGGCGTGGAGGAAATCGTCATCGGCGTTGGAGAGGACGGCCAGCCGATAGCGGGCCCGCAGCGCTTCCAGCACCTCGGCCGCCTCCTCATCGGCCTCGGCCTGGGACAGCTTTTCTTTGAGGCGAAGCGCGGCCAGAGCGCCATCGCCCTCGAAGCCCAGCTCCTGTGCTGCTCGCTCGAACTGGAAAGCCCAGGCCTCCTCGTAGCGGCGATAGGCAGGCCTGGCCACGTTCTCACCCCGAAAGACGAAGGCCGCCTTCACGAACCTGTCCCAGAGGACCTCGGGGTCAACCTCCAGGCCCTGGGCGCGGGCGATCTCAGCCATGGTGCGGACGAAATCGGGAGTGGTGAACCGGACGATGGTGCCGTAGCAGTCGAAGGCAATGGCGCGAATCGAATCCAGCATCTTGTGACCTAACCGCTAGGGAGAGGCCTTCCCGGCCTGACAGCCCCCGGCGATTACTGCCGATAGTATATAGGCAGAGAGGCCAAAAGGCGACGCCGGGGGCGCCACCACCTCCAAAAAGGGAAAGGCTGCTAGCCCGCCGGAGCAGCCTGCGGGGGTCGCACCTCTTCGTAGGCATCGGCCATCGCCAGGAGGATTTGGTCGGCCAGGCCAGCCATGAGTTCCCACACCTCCACCGCCTCCTCCGCTGATAGATTGCCCCGATGAGCCAGCTCTATGGCCGCGTCATCCAGCCCCTTGCGGAAGAAGATGAAGGCCTCCACAGCGTCACGTACGGGTAGCCCCTTATCGGCGAACTCCCTTCCGTACTGGCCGCCAATCTGGCGGGCCTCCGCCATGAGACGAGAGCGGCGGCTTCCCCGGCCCAGGTACTCGGAGACTAGATTCACCAGGCGCTGGCCGAGGGAACGTAGTCGCTCCCG
>DAOUDQ010000316.1:0-1802 GCA_034431045.1 Dehalococcoidia bacterium
AGGGGGCGGTGAGCGAGGCCACGGCCTTGGCCATGGCCGAAGGCGTGCGACGGCTGCTGGGGGCAGACATCGCTCTGGCGGTCACCGGCATCGCCGGCCCGACGGGCGGCACGGAGGACAAGCCGGTGGGGCTGACCTACATCGCCCTGTCGGCAGCGCCGGACGTGCTCATCTGTGAGAGGCATCTGTGGCGGGGCAGGCGCCAGCAGAACAACGAGCGCTCGGCCACGGCGGCCCTGTCCCTCCTGCTGCGCCACCTGAGGAGCAGCTAGGACGGGCCGATGACCGGCCGGGTGATGGGCTTTAGCCAGCCGTTGACGGCCAGGCAGAGGCTCTGTCCGTCGATGCTGATCTAGGCCAGCCGCTCGACGATCATGGCGATGCCCTGGCCGCCGCCGATGCATAGGGTGGCCAGGCCACGCTGAGCCTGCCGCCGCCGCATCTCGTAGAGGAGGGTGGTGAGGATGCGAGCGCCGCTGGCCCCGATGGGATGGCCCAGAGCGATGGCGCCGCCATTGACGTTCACTCGCTCCCAGTCCCAGCCCAGCTCTCGCCCCACGGCCAGCGACTGGGAGGCAAAGGCCTCGTTGGCTTCGATGAGGTCGATGTCCTTCAGCTCCAGGCTGGCCTTGGCCAAGGCCTTGCGCACGGCTGGCACCGGCCCCATGCCTGTAATGCGCGGCTCCACTCCGGCCGAGGCGTAGGTGCGGATGACGGCCAGCGGCTGCCGTCCCGAGGCCTCCGCCCTCTGGCGAGAGGTGACGACCACCGCCGCCCCGCCGTCATTGATGCCCGAGGCGTTGCCAGCGGTGACGCTGCCGTCGGGCTTGAAGGCCGGCCGCAGCGAGGCCAGCTTCTCGACGGTGGTATCGGGCCGGATGTGCTCGTCCTTCTCGACTGCGATGGGCGGGCCCTTGCGCTGGGGCACCTCCACCGGCACTACCTCTTCGGGGAAGAGGCCGCGCTCCCAGGCCTGCGCTGCCTTCTGGTGGCTGGCGGCGGCAAATTCGTCCTGGTCCAGGCGGGAGACCTCGAACTCAGTGGCGATGTTCTCGGCCCACATCCCCATGTGATGATCCTCGAAGGCGCACCACAGGCCTTCCTCGATCATGCTGTCCACCAGGGTCTCATGCCCCAGACGATAGCCAAAGCGGGCCTTGGCCAGCAGGTAGGGGGCGCAGTTCATGCTCTCCATACCGCCGGCCACGACGACATCGGCGTCGCCGAGGGCGACGGCCTGGGCAGCCAGGGCCACCGCCTTCAGGCCCGAGCCGCACACCTTGTTGATGGGGGGGGCGGGCGTGGTCACGGGGATGCCAGCGGCCATGGCCGCCTGGCGGGCTGCCCCCTGTCCGACGCCCGCCGACAGCACCAGACCCATGATCACCTCATCCACTTCGTCCGGCTGGAGGCTCGCTCGGCGCAGGGCCTCGGCGATGGCCACTGCTCCCAGCTTGACCACCGGCACCTCGGCCAGGCTGCCACCGAAGGTTCCCACCGGCGTGCGGGCTGCGCTCAGGATGACTACGTCGTTCACGTTCACCTCCCTTGGGTTGCTAGGCTGAGCCTGCCTGGTGGTCAGGCGGGCTCGCTGTCTGTTCCATCGTGTTCAGCAACAGCGAAGGTATCTGCGAAAAATCCTCCGCCACCAGTCGGCACATCAGGCGGTCTCTCGATGAATCGGGGGCGATGTCCCGGCACGAAGAGAAGGCTGCGAAGGACGTAGGTGGGGGACTGTTGGGCTGTCATTACTGCCCAACCTCCTGAGGGCTGCTCCATTGTCCGCTACGTTTGCTCGAGAG
>DAOUDQ010000317.1:0-3888 GCA_034431045.1 Dehalococcoidia bacterium
GCCGGCAGCAAGGGAAAGGGTAGCGTAGCCGTTATGATCGCCTCTGTCCTGCAGGCGGCGGGATATCGCAGCGGCCTGTATACCAGCCCCCACCTCCACAACGTCCGCGAGCGCATAGTTGTGGACGGCCAGCCGATCGGCGAGGACGAATTCGCCCGCCTGACCGAAGTGCTTGTCCCCCAGGTGGCCGCCGAGAACGAAGACGGCCGCTTCGGCCAGCTCACCACCTTCGAACTGCTGACCGCTCTGGCCTTCCTCTATTTTCAGGACAGGGATGCCCAGTGGCAGGTGCTGGAGGTGGGCATGGGCGGTCGCCTGGACGCCACCAACGTGGTGGATGAGCAAGCAGTGTGCGTCATCACCCTCATTAGCCTGGAGCATACGACCGTCCTGGGCGATACTGTGGAGAAAATAGCGGCGGAGAAGGCGGCCATCCTCCGGCCAGGCACGACGGCGGTGATGGCGCCTCAGCCCTATCCAGAGGCAGCGTCTGTCATACAGCAGAGGGCAGCGGAACTGGGCGCTCCCCTGCTGGACGTAGGCGAAACCTTCTTTGTGCAGCGCCTGGGCTGGGACCTGACAGGCCAGAGCTTTCGACTGACAGGATCCGGCTGCTCGCGGGAGTTGTGGCTGCCCCTTCTGGGTGCCCATCAGCTAGAGAACGCTGCTACGGCGGTGGCCACCATCGATGCCCTGAGGAAGGGAGGCGTCGCCGTATCTGAAGAATCGATAGGGGAGGGCCTTGGACGGGTGCGCTGGCCAGGCAGGCTGGAGGTGCTAAGGGACAAGCCGCTGATAGTGGCTGATGGCGCTCACAATGGCGACTCGGCCCGGCGCCTGCGGCAGGCGCTGCCAGATCACTTTTGTTTCGACCGCGCCATTCTGGTGATGGGTGTATCGGGGGACAAGACAGTGGGAGCCATGGCTGAAGAGCTAGCGCCCTTGACTCACCTGCTCATCGCCACCCGCTCGCAGCACCCGCGGGCGGCCGAGCCGGAGGCGGTGGCAGCCGCCTTTGCCGCTCGGGGCGTGGCCAGCGAGACCTGCCCTACGGTGGCGGCGGCCCTGGATCGAGCCCAGGCCCTAGCTGGGGGCGACGACCTCATCTGTGTGGTGGGCTCGCTGTTTGTGGTGGCGGAGGCGCGGGAGCGGGTGCTGGGCCTATCGGTGACAGCCAGCTAGAGCGGCGGGGGAGTGCCATGAGGAACGAGGGGGCCAAACGGGTAGTGATCACGGGCATGGGTGCCCTCACCCCCTTGGGTAACTCGGTGCAGGAGTTCTGGCAGGGCTGCCTGGAGGGTCGCTCGGGCATCGACTATCTGACGCTCTTCGACCCCAAGGACTACCCTGCCCGCATCTCCGGCGAGGTGCGGGGATTCGAGCCGACCGATTACATGGAGCGGCGCGAGGCCAGGCGCATGGCCCGCTTCAGCCAGCTGGCGGTGGCGGCCACCCGTCAGGCCATCGAGGAGGCTCACCTCGGCCTCGGCCAGGAAGACCTAACCCGGGTGGGTGTCCTTCTGGGCAATGGCATCGGCGGCCTCCCCAACACCGACGAGGCGATGAGGACGATCCTGTTCAGGGAAGGCCTGCGCCTGGATCCCTTCTTCTTCCCCAAGGTGCTCCCCAACATGGCGGCGGCCCAGGTGAGCCTCATTTTCGGTATCAAGGGCTACAACAACACCGTCATTACCACCTGCGCCGCCTCAACCCAGGCCCTGGGCGACGCCCTGGACGTCATCCGCCTCGGCCGGGCCGACGTGATGCTGGCCGGTGGTACCGAGGCGGCCCTCTGCGAGCTAGGCCTGTGCGGCTTTGCCGTGATGCGCGCCCTCTCCACCCGCAACGACCCGCCCCAGAAGGCCAGCCGTCCCTTCGACGCCAAGCGCGACGGCCTGGTGGCCGCCGAGGGGGCTGCCGTCTTCGTGCTGGAGAGCCTGGAGCACGCCCACGCCCGGGGAGCCTCCATCCTGGCCGAGTTGGCTGGCTATGGGGCCTGCAACGACGCCTACCATCTGGTTGCCCCCTGCCCGGATGGCGAGGGAGCAGTCCGCACCATGCGCTGGGCCCTGGACGACGCCGGTGTCCAGCCAGAGAAGGTTGATTACATCAACGCCCATGGCACCTCTACCCCGCTCAACGACATCGCTGAGACTGTCGCCATCAAGGCCGTCTTCGGCGAGCGTGCATATCGGCTGCCCATCAGCTCCACCAAGTCGATGATCGGCCACGCCCTGGGGGCATCGGGGGCGTTGGAGTCCCTGGCCTGCGTGATGACCCTCCAGACGGGCGTCATACACCCTACCATCAACTATGAGTACCCAGACCCCGAGTGCGACCTGGACTACGTGCCCAATGTGGCCCGCCGGGCAGACGTGAAGGTGGTGCTGAAGAACAGCTTCGGCTTCGGCGGCCAGAATGCCTGCCTGGTGTTCAAGCGCTTCGAGGAGTAGGTCATGCGCGTGCTGGTAGTGGGAGGGGCCGGCTACATCGGCAGCGTGACTGCGGCCGAGCTGCTGGCCGCTGGCCATCGGGTGATAGTCTACGATAGCCTCATCAGCGGCCACGCCGCCGCCGTCTCTGACAAGGCCGAGCTGGTGGTGGGAGACATCCGCGACCAGGAGATGCTGGCCCGCGTCTTCGCCAGCCACAGCATCGATGCCGTCGTCTACTACGGCGGCTTTATCGTCGCCGGCGAGTCGATGAGTCAGCCCGGCCGCTACTTCGCCAACAACATCGGCGGCGTCATCTGCCTTCTGAACACCATGCTGGAGTACGATGTGGGACGCTTCGTCTTCAGCTCCAGCGCCGCCGTCTACGGCCAGCCCCAGACCGTCCCCATCCCCGAGGACGCGCCTATCAACCCCGTTAACCCCTACGGCGAGTCGAAGGCGGTAGTGGAGCGGCTGCTGCGCTGGTACGATAGTCAGTGCGGCCTGCGCTACATATCCCTGCGCTACTTCAACGCCGCTGGCGCCACCGCCACCCTGGGTGAGGACCACCGACCCGAGACCCACCTCATCCCCATCGTCCTCCAGGTGGCCCTGGGCCAGCGAGAGGTCGTCCCCTTATATGGCACCGATTACCCCACCCCTGACGGCACCTGCATCCGCGACTATATCCAGGTGGTGGACCTGGCTCGCGCTCACGTGCTGGCCCTCGACCGCCTGAAGGAGGGGAGCGGCGTGTACAACCTGGGCAACGGCCAGGGCTTTTCCAACCTCCAGGTGATCGAGGCCGTCCGCAGGGTCAGCGGCCAGGCCATCCCGGTGCGAGAGGAGCCGCGGCGGCCGGGCGATCCGCCGGCCCTGGTGGCCTCTTCGGAGAAGGCCCGACAGGAGCTGGGCTGGCAGCCCCAGTTCCCCGCTCTCGAAGAGATCATCGAGAGCGCCTGGCGCTGGCACCGCGAGCACCCCAACGGCTACGGCTAATCACCTAGGGCGGAGTTAGAAGATAGATATGATGAAAGTTATCGCTTCCTGGAGCGGAGGAAAGGATAGCTGCTTTGCCTGTTACAGGGCTCTGGCACAGGGCTATGAGGTCTCTTACCTCCTCAATTTCATATCCCGGGAGTTCCGGAGGGTCTCCTTTCACGGGACCAGGGCTCACCTGATCTCCTGCCAGGCGCAGGCTATCGGGATTCCCCTGGTTCAATACACTGTCCTGCCGGCCATGGCCCTTTATGAACGCCGGTTTAAGAAAGCCGTATCAGGCCTGAAGCGCAAAGGCGCAGAGGGCATGGTCTTCGGCGATATTTACCTGCAGGAGCACAGGGACTGGATAGAAAGGGTTTGCAGGGAAGTAGGTATTACCCCCATATTGCCTCTATGGAGCATGACTCCGGAGTGCGTGCTTAGTGATTTTGTCCAGGCAGGCTTTGAGGCCATA
>DAOUDQ010000318.1:0-2588 GCA_034431045.1 Dehalococcoidia bacterium
TTCGAGGCCATCGAGCTGGCCGAGCAGAGCGAGCTACTGCGGCACTGCCTGGGCGAGCACCTTTACGAAATCCTTCTCAAGAACAAGCTCATCGAGTGGAGCGATTACCGCCGCCACGTGACCGACTACGAGATCAACCGCTATCTGCCCATTCTGTAGGGGCTGAGTCCGTCGGCCAGAAAAGGGGCCTGAGCACATCTGCTCAGGCCCTTCCTCATTGGCGCCGGTATGGGCCCAGGCCGCCGTGTTGTAGAAGGCCTACGCTAGCTCCTTCAGCCGGGCCTGCAAGCCCTCCAGGCGAGCGCGGGCGGCGGCCAGCTTCTCCTCCTCCTTGCCCACCACCGCCGCCGGAGCCCGCGTGCGGAACTGCTCGTTGGCCAGCTTGGCCTCCAGCCGCCTGACCTCCGCCTCCGCCCGCTCGACCCGGCGGCGCAGACGCACCACTCTGGCATCGAGGTCGACGAGCCCCGCTAGTGGGATGATCACATTCACGGCGCCGGCGTTGGTGGCGGCATACCTCTGGGGGTCAAGCGGGCCCATGTGGTCTACCAGCTCCAGCGCTTGCACCCCCGCCAAAGCGCAGATGAGGTCGTGGCTGGCCTCGAGGGAAGCCCCGATCAGCTTTGGGTCCCTGGCTACCATCTCCGCCAGCTCGGCGAAGCGGTAGGCTGGCGCTAGCTCCAAGATGACCTTCGGGATGCGCTGCGACGCGGGCAGGTCTAAGTCGTAAGCCCTGACGTCGCGTATGCAGCGTATGACCTCCACGAGGTCCCTTGTAGCTTCCTCCGCAGCGTGATCCCACCACCCGCCGTCCGCCCTCGGCCAGGGTGCAACGATCAGGGCCTCGGCCTCCGGCAAGCGCAGGTGCGGCCTCAGGTTCTGCCAGATGGCCTCCGTCACGAAGGGCATGAAGGGATGGAGCAGGCGCAGGCTCATGTCCAGCACGTGGGCCAGCAGCGGCAGCGGCGAAGGGTCGCCGGCCTTCAGGCGCACCTTAGCCATCTCGATGTACCAGTCGCAGAACTCGCCCCAGAAGAAATCATGGACCTGGCGGCCGGCCTCGCCCACCTGAAAGGCAGAGAGCAGCTTTTCGACATCGGCGACCAGCCTGTGCAGCCGCGACATGATCCAGCGATCCTCCAGGGGCATGTCGTCCCCCTGGCCTGGCTGCGGTGGCTCCACCGCCTCATCCGCCAGGCTGGTAATGACGAAGCGAGCGGCGTTCCAGACCTTGTTGGCGAAGTTGCGGCCGCCCTCCAGCCTCTCGTCGGAGATACGCATATCGTTGCCGGGGGCACCGCCGCTGGCCAGCACGAAGCGGAGGGCATCGGTGCCGTACTTGGCAGCGGCCTCCAAGGGATCGACCACGTTGCCCAGGCTCTTGGTCATCTTGCGCCCGTGGCGGTCGCGCAAAAGCCCGTGCAGGTAGACGGTGTCGAAGGGCACGTGGCCCGTGTTGTACAGCCCCATCATGATCATGCGGGCCACCCAGAAGAAGAGGATGTCGTAGCCCGTCTCCATGACCGTAGTGGGGTAGAAATAGCGCAGGTCCTCTGTGTCGTCGGGCCAGCCCAGGGTGGAGTGGGGCCAGAGGGCCGAGGAGAACCAGGTGTCCAGCACGTCCGGGTCCTGCCATAGCGTGGGCGAGCGGCAGTGCTCGCACTGGCTGGGGTCCTCCAGGGCCACCGTCACCTGGTGGCAGTCGTCACAGTACCAGACAGGGATGCGGTGCCCCCACCAGAGCTGGCGGGAGATGCACCAGTCGCGGATGTTCTCCATCCAGTGGAGGTAGACCCCTGTGAACCGCCGCGGGACAATCTTAATCCGCTCGTCCTTCACCGCCTCCATAGCCGGCTCGGCCAGGGGCCTCATGCTCACGAACCACTGCTGGCTGACGACGGGCTCGACGATGGTGTCGCAGCGCTCGCAGTGACCAATGGCATGGCCATAGGGCTCGATCTTCTCCATCAGGCCCATGGCCTCCAGGTCGCCCACGATGGCTTCGCGGCAAACGAAGCGGTCCTGGCCAGCGTAGGGGCCCGCTTCTTCGTTCATCATTCCGTCTGGCCCCACCGCCACGATGGCGGAGAGGCCGTGGCGCTCACCTATCTCGAAGTCCACCTGGTCGTGGCCGGGCGTTATCTTCAGGGCGCCGGTGCCGAAGGCGGGATCGACCGCTGCGTCACCAACCACCGGGATGCGACGATCCATGATGGGCAAAAGTGCCATGCGGCCGATAATGCCCTGATAGCGGGGGTCGCTCGGATTCACCGCCACCGCCACATCGGCAACGATGGTCTCTGGACGGGTGGTGGCGATGGTAATGCACTCGTCGCCAGGCTCTCCTCTCTCGTCCAGCAAGGGATAGCGGACGTACCAGAGGTGATCAGCGTGCTCCTTGTGCTCCACCTCCAGGTCGGACAGGGCGGTCTGGCAGCGGGGACACCAATTGATAATTCGCTCGCCCCGATAGATGAGGCCGTCGCGATAGAGGTTGACGAAGGTAGTGCGCACCGCCTTCTGGGGCCCCTCGTCCATGGTGAAGCGCTCGCGAGTCCAGTCGCAGGAGGCGCCCAGCCGCTGATGCT
>DAOUDQ010000319.1:0-2413 GCA_034431045.1 Dehalococcoidia bacterium
GAGACGATCTCGTTCTTGTTGGGGTCGAGGCCTCTTTTCACACCGGCCAGACCGTCCACCCCCTGATCGCTATTCTCATAGAGCACCGCCACCTTCTTGCCCGCCAGGTTTTGCGATATGTACTGGCCGAAGAAGGTGCCCTCGATGGTGTAGCTTGGGATCATCTGGACTGTCCAGGGGTGGCCCTGAGGGTCTGCGCCGAACCTGTGGGCTCCGGCCGAAACGAAGAGATCCGGCACCCCATTCTCGTTGAGGTACTCCCAGGTGCCGGCGTGAGGAACGTCGTCCACCGAGCCGACCATAGCGAAGACCTTGTCTCGCTCCACCAGCTTGCGAACCACCTCGGCGGCCTTGGCGGCGTCGGCCTGGTTGTCCTCCACTTTATAGACGATCTTGCGGCCGCAGACGCCCCCCTGGGTCTCGTTAATGTACCGGAAGTAGGCTTCTTGAGCGCGGACGATCATCGAGTAGACTGCTCCATAGGCGCCGCTCATGGGGCAGTCCGCCCCTATGAGTATCTCCGTGTCGGTGATGCCCGGCACCTCCGCCGCTGGCGTGGCAGTGGCGGTCACTGTGGCCGTCGGCGTACCGCCAGGGGTGGGCGCCTCCTCTTCTTCCTCTTGGCACGCCACTGCCAGCACTGCCAGGCATGTGCCAAGGATTACGGCCATCACCACGCTCACTATCTTCATTCTGTTGCCTCCACGCTCGCTATCGTCTACGGCCGCATCCTACTCGCACGCTCGAGGGGTGGCAAGCGCACTATTCGCCGGAGCTGGCACGAGGCAGGCCAGAGGCTCCCGTCTTCCCTGGCCTTGCCGCTTCCATTCGCCCTAGGAGCCTGCCCAGCCGCTCCAGGCCGCCCTGATGCCCGACCCTTCTACTTGGATCACCAATCGTCAGCCTTGCTCGAAGCAGGAGGAATGTTCAGGCCCTACGCACCGTTCCTCAGGCCATAGGTCGCCCAACTCTGTGGGGGCAAGGCGTAGCATCTCCCAGCCCGATGGGCAACACATTGGGTCTGTTGTCAAGTATGCGTCCACTACCAGCTCTATATACTCGCCCTCGGCTCGAACCCAGAGCATCACGCCTCTAACAGCGAACTCTTCTGAATACGCTATATGAAACTCGCCGTTCTTCCATACCAACGCCGTGATGGTCGGCGCAGGATGTTGCAAACCCTCTGGGCCGAGCATTAGGCTCGTCTCCAGGAACAGCACATCACCGATTTCCGCCTCAAACTCCACTGGCGTTAGCCCAGCAGTGGCAGTGGCGGTTGCTGTCTGAGGCTTGTTGTCGACTACGGGGCCAAGTTCCTCTGGCGGGTAAATCGCTGGCAAGAATTCGTAGAGGTTAAACGCCCTCTCCCAAGAGCCCTCGGCCCAGCGATATACCTCCAAGTACTGTCTGTCCGCATCTATTACCCCACCGTGAGGGCCGAAGCCTGGTGAGGCGACACGCTGTTGTAACTCGTACGCCAGCTCGGCGAACGTCTCGTTGTTCAGCTCGAACTCGCGTATGCTTAGGTTCTTGGCACCGGGGTCAGCCAGCTGTCGTAGGGCGGCCCAATCGGGCTCTAGCGGAGTCACCACTGGCGTGGCTTCCTGGGTAGGTTCTAGAGTTGGCTCAGGCGTCGGCGTTGGACTGGGACTGGCCTCAACCGTCACGGTAACGATGCGTGTCGGCGTGGGCGTTAGGGACGGGATCTCCTCTGCTTCCTCGCAGCCAGCGAGCAGCACAACGAGTATGAGGAGACCCCCCAGGGCCGACCAAAGCCTGCAGGTAGTAATTCTTCGAGTCATCTTCCCCTCCGGTCAGCTAAGGGCCCTCTTCCTCGGCTAGCCAGCGGTTACTGTTGCCCCAATCCTACCCGCGGGGGCCAGGGCTGGCAATGGTGCAAGCTGCGGTGACCCCTAGACCACCAACCACACGATGGCCTTGGCCAGCGCGGCAACAGCCGCCGCCTACAATACGCGGCGGCTCATCAGCCGCTTCCCCGCTGTCGATACTGGAGGGCCTCCGCCACGTGGGGCGTGGTGATGGCCTCCGAGCCAGCCAGGTCAGCGACGGTGCGGGCCAGCTTCAGCACGCGATGGAAGGAGCGAGCCGATAGGGCCAGCTGGTTCATGGCCAGCCGCAGAAGGGACTTGGCACCGTCTTCCAGAGCGGCCTGACAGTATTCCCTCACCTCCACGGGGGTCATCTCGGCGTTGCACACCAGCCTGCTGCCAGCAAACCGCCCCTGCTGGCGTGCCCGCGCTTTCTCCACCCGCTGGCGCACCTGGTCTGAGGGTTCGCCGACGGCCTCGTCGGCCAGCTTCTCGTACTCCACCCGCGGCACGTCGGCAAAGATGTCGATACGGTCCAGCAGGGGTCCGGAGATGCGCTTCTGGTAGCGGATGATGGTCGCCGG
>DAOUDQ010000320.1:0-1584 GCA_034431045.1 Dehalococcoidia bacterium
CTGGCTGCGGCCAAGGCCACACTGCCCAGCTTGCCCAGCCAGTAGCTCTCCACGATGCTGGGCAGACCAGTGAGAAACCATCCGGCAGTCATGGGCAGCCCCAGGTCCCAGATATTGCGGGCCAGGGGGCCCGAGGTATAGTTGTGCTGCTCGCGAGCTGCCATCCGTCAGACTGCGATCTCGACGCCCAGTGCGTCTAGGACCAGCCTTATAGGACTGATGACGGTAGTCAGACGGGAACCAGCGAATAGAATACCCACGACGTAGCCCTCCTTGTCGAGAATCACCGAGCCGGAGTCGCCCCCGCTGCACATGGCCCCGGCTATCAACTGGTCGGTGAAGATAGCCGTCTGGCCCCCGTAGTCCACACGTACGGTGACGTCAATCTGGCGAATGGCACCCCAAGTGTGTCCCGTAGTGCGCCCGCTCTTCTGCACGAGGGTGTTGAGCGTGGCGGCATGCGTGCCCTTTGGCAGCCCGATCTCCAGAATCTGCCGGTCCACCAGGCCAGCCGACAGGGGACGAGCAATGGCAGCGTCCACCTGATTCTCTGTTGCTGCCAGTTTGTAGCTGGTCACCCGATGGGATGAGCCGACCCATTGGGCGGCCAGATTGAGGGCCTGCTCGGTGGCGCGGGCGATAGGGCAGGTAGCCTCCTCAGTTTCGAAGCGGATGGGAATGAAATCCGCCAGCCGAGCGATCTGGTCGGCCAGAGTACCGCCGTCATAGCGGCCAGGCTGGATGATCGGGTCACCGGACTGGGCTGTGTTGCTGTTGGCCAGCACGTGGTTGTTGCTGAGGATGAACAGCTCCCCGCCGCGGGTCACCAGGCAGCCAAGGGTCCCGGCTGTGATATCCACATGGCCGATGGACACTCCGCCTGGCGCTGGTCGCCACCTGTCGCGAGGCCCCGCCGCGGCGGGCGGAACAGGTTGCCAGGCCCTGATCCTGCCCACCTCCACTACGTCAGTCTTGACGCCCTCCAATGTTCCGGGGATCATCTCCTGAGGGGCAAGCTCGTCGGCGGGGACTTTCCTCTCTACGAGGACAATGACGGCCAGTTCGTAGCTGATCACGCCGTAAGTTTCCTTATAGCCCACTCCGCAACCCACCACATTGGGCCTGCTCAGGAGATAGTCCACGTTCCGTCGCTTGGCGCGGACGACGTTTCCTGCAATAGGGACCACTGTAAGATCTCCCTTTCCACCGCAGTTATAGGGCTTTGATTGGCCCCACGGCCTTTACATCTACGCAGACCCCTTCTATCTCTGGCGGGATGCGGTCCTCGGGTGCCAGTTCCTCCAGGGAGAGCTTGTCTTCAACCATCACTACCAGGCAGACCTGGTCGGTCATCTGGCCCTCCACCTCGCGTCTCCCTATGCCGACGCCCACCACGTTCCGCTTGCGCAATAGGTCAGCTTCGTGGCGGGCTCGCACCCTCTTGATTCGATCAAGTTCACTGTCTTCGCTCATGATCCGACGCTCCTTTGGGGTGAGCACCCCTTCCCAGCAAGTGGAGAAAACCTCTCGTCAATCTTGACGACAGATTCCTGGGTCGGGTGTCCGGCAGGTGAACCGCGGGAC
>DAOUDQ010000321.1:0-6887 GCA_034431045.1 Dehalococcoidia bacterium
GGGCTCAGCACAGGGCTGATCTACAGCTATGATCCCGTGCACAGGAGTCCAGGCCCCGTCGTGGATCTCGTCGACGGGAATTTCCTGAGCCTCAGGATCACCCAGCGTGACCATTGACAGGGTTAGCACACTGATACCTGAGCCAACGGCTTCCAGCTGGTAGCGAGCCAGCACCCCCAGCGAGCCGCCCGCCTCAGCGGTGCCAAAGTCATAGGCGCCGGTGCGCAGCTCGCCGTCCGTATCGGGCAAGTTCTGCGGCTGGCAATCGGTGAGGACCTGCACGTCGCTGCCAGGCTGGGAGCCCAGCAGCATGTCGTGGTTGCAGGCGTTGAGCCGCAGCTTGCTGCTGTCGTAGCTCAGGTTATAGCTGAAGCCCGCCAGGTAGCGATCCTGAGGGATGGCGTCCACAAACACATCGATATCGAAGGTCTGACCGCTGGTGACCTCGATGCACTGGTCGATGGTGCCCAAAGAGGTGGCGGTGTTGCCGCTGGGGTCGGCGTCAATGCCAACGACCGTCTTGTCCGGCGGCTCGGCGAAGGCGGTCAGCATGAGGCTGACGACTGCCGCCAGAACGATCAGACCAACCGTGAGAACGCGTAGACATTTCATAGCGCGCCGCCTTTCTCGTCCAGAGTCTCAATGCAAGCAGAAATATTATACTCGGAACAGCCGGCCCGTCAAGTTGTTCGGCGCCAACCTTGCCTACGACGAGCGCCAGATAGTACAATGAGACCACGATGGCTGTGGAAAAGGGCACCTACGTCGTTAAGAAGGGGCTGGCCCAGATGCTCAAGGGCGGCGTGATCATGGACGTGGTGACGCCCGAGCAGGCCCGCATCGCCGAGGAGGCCGGCGCCTGCGCCGTGATGGCCCTGGAGCGCGTGCCGGCCGACATCCGCGCCGCCGGCGGGGTGGCCCGCATGGCCGACCCTGAAGTGATCACGGCCATCATGGAGGCGGTCACCATCCCGGTCATGGCCAAGTGTCGCATCGGCCACTTCGCCGAGGCCCAGGTGCTGGAGGCCCTGGGGGTGGACTTCATCGACGAATCGGAGGTGCTCACCCCCGCCGACGAGGTCCATCACATCGATAAGTGGCCCTTCAAGGTGCCCTTCGTCTGCGGCTGCCGCGACCTGGGCGAGGCCCTGCGGCGCATCGGCGAGGGGGCGGCGATGATCCGCACCAAGGGCGAGGCCGGCACGGGCAACATCGTGGAGGCGGTGCGCCACATGCGGGCGGTGATGGACGGCATCCGCAGGCTGCACTCTATGCCTGAAGACGAACTGATGGCCGAGGCCAAGGCGCTGGCGGCACCGTACGAACTGGTGAAGGAGGTGCACCAGAGCGGCGGCCTGCCGGTGGTCAACTACGCCGCCGGCGGCGTAGCCACGCCCGCCGACGCTGCCCTGATGATGCAGCTAGGCGCTGAGGGCGTGTTCGTGGGGTCCGGCATCTTCAAGTCGGACGACCCCGAACGGCGGGCCAAGGCCATCGTCAAGGCGGTCACCCACTACAACGACCCTGAAATCGTCGCGCAGGTATCGCGCGGCCTGGGAGAGGCCATGCGCGGCCTGGACATCCGAACCCTGAGCGAGGAGGAGTTGCTGGCCAGCCGCGGCTGGTAGTCTGGGCATGACCCACATCGGCGTCCTGGCGCTCCAGGGTGACTTCGCTGAGCATATCTGCGTCCTTCAGCGAGTGGGCATCGCGGCGCGAGAGGTACGCCACCCGCAGGAGCTTGCCAGCCTCGACGGGGTCATTATCCCCGGCGGCGAGAGCACCACTGTCGCCCGCCTCATCTCCGAGTTCGCCTTCCTGGAGCCCCTGCGAGAGCGGGCCCAGAACGGATCCCCCGTCTGGGGCACCTGCGCGGGCATGATCGTTCTCGCCCAGCGGGCCAGCGAGCTGGCCTGGCCCACCCTGGGCGCCCTGGCCATCGCCGTGCGGCGCAACGCCTTCGGGCGGCAAATCGACAGCTTCGAGACCGACCTGGCCGTGCCCGCCCTGGGCCAGCAGAGCTTTCATGCCGTCTTCATACGCGCGCCCATTGTGGAGGAGGTGAGCGATGGGGTGGAGGTGCTGGCCAAGCTAGAGAATGGGAAGGCGGTTGCCGTGCGCCAGGCCAACGCCCTGGCCACCGCCTTTCACCCCGAGCTGACGGAAGACGACCGTTTTCACCGCTACTTTATCGATATGGTGCGAGCGCACAAGGATGTCCAAGCGTAACCCCCCCGCCACCATCAGGCCTCTGCGGCCGGCCGATGTGGTGCTCCTGGCCTCGCTCTGGGCCACGGGCAAGCCGCCCTTCGGCGCGCTCTACTGCAATGAGGCCCAGACCTGGGAGCGTCTAAGCCTGGAGGAAGCGGGGTTCCGTCTGCTGGAGAGCACCCTGAAGCAGTGGCTTCCATTGGCCGACCGCCGTCATGCCTGGATAGCCGTTCGCGGGCTGAGGGCCTGCGCTCTGGCGTCGGTGCGGCGGCGCTGTAGTCCCAGCGCCTGGGAGGTGGACTACCTTATCGCCAGCCAGGGAGAGGAAGCCCTCTGCTTGACCCTCCTGCAACAGTTGAGCCAGAGCCTGGGCCGGGCTGGCGTCGAGAAGGTCTTCCTCAGACTGAAGGCCGATAGCCCCCTCCTGGGGCCGATTCGCCAGGCTGGCTTCTTCCCCTACCTGAAGGAGCGCCTCCTGGCTATCGATAGAGCACCCCAAGGCCTGGAGCCGGCGAAGCTGCCCCTGCGAGAGCGTATCTCGGCCGACGCTTTCCCTCTGTTCCAGCTCTACAATGCCGCTGTGCCCGCAGCCGTGCGCCGCAACGAGGCCCCAACCTTACGCGAGTGGGTGGGCGCTCAGGAGAAAGGGCGTTGCCAGCACCTGATAGCGACGGGAAGAGAGCGACTCACGGCCTGGTTGCGCATTTCCAAGAGCAGTCGGGGAGGCTGCTTCAGCCTGCTGACCCAGCGAAGGGAGGAGGTTCCCCTGGACCACCTGCTGGCCGCCGCTCTCGACTATCTGGCCGACAGGCGGCTCATCCTTTGTCTGGTGCCTGAATACCAGAAGGCGGTGGCCCGCCGCCTGGAGGAGCTAGGCTTCAGGGCAGTGGCCGATTATGTGGTCTTGGTGAACCGTCTGGTTCGACCTGTGGAGGAGGCCCTACCCGTAGCGGAGGGAGTTCGCCAGCCCTACCCGGTGAGCTAGTAGAATGAACACCCTAAGGATAACCGACGACCTAGACGCCATGCTCGATGTGCTGCCGCCGCACGTTCGCGACCCCCTGCGCGAGCGGCCGGACAACTTCGAGCTTCTGGAGGTGGTGCTCGACCTGGGCCGCCTGCCGGAGGCCCGCTACCCCGAGCAGGAGGTGACCCTCAGCGAGCGGGAGGTGACCCAGGCCGACCTGGACTACATCGTCTCTCGCATCGGCGAGTTCACCACCGACAACCGGGCAGGCATCGAGCGCACCCTCCACCGCATATCGGCCATCCGCAACCGGCACGGCCGCATCGTTGGCCTCACCTGCCGCGTGGGCCGGGCCGTTTTCGGCACCATCCGCATCATCGAGGACCTGGTGAAATCGGGCCAAAGCACCCTCCTTCTGGGGCGGCCCGGCGTGGGCAAGACAACCATGCTACGGGAGGTGGCCCGCTTCCTGGCCGACGATCTAAACAAGCGGGTGGTGGTGGTGGATACCTCCAACGAGATCGCTGGCGACGGCGACATCCCCCACCCGGGCATCGGCAGCGCCCGCCGCATGCAGGTGCCCACCCCCACCATGCAGCACGCGGTGATGATCGAGGCGGTGGAGAACCACATGCCGGAGGTCATCATCATCGACGAGATCGGCACCGACCTAGAAGCGGCGGCCGCTCGCACCATCGCCGAGCGGGGGGTGCAACTGGTGGGCACCGCCCACGGCAATACCCTGGAGAACCTGATCATGAACCCCACCCTCTGCGACCTCATCGGGGGCATCCAGTCGGTGACCCTGGGGGACGAGGAGGCCCGCCGTCGCGGCACCCAGAAGTCCATCCTGGAGCGCAAGGCACCCCCTACCTTCGATGTGGTGGTGGAGATCCAGAGCTGGGAGAGGGTGTCCCTGCATGGCAACGTGAGCGAGACGGTGGATGCCATCCTGCGAGGGTACGAAGTGCCCGCCGAGATTCGCGAGCTGGACAAGGAGGGCCAGATGCAGGTGGTGGCCTCGCCTGCCCAGGCGCGGCAGAAGCGCGTCCTGGAGGAGCGCGGCCCCGTCGCCGCCGGTCGCGAGAGGCATATCTATCCCTTCGGCATCTCCCGCCGCCGACTGGAGCAGGCCATTCGCCAGATGGGCATGGCAGCCACCATCGTCGATCACCTGGGCGACGCCGATGCCCTGATCACCCTTCGCAGCTACTATCGGCGCAAGCCCCAGCTCCTGCGGGACGCCGAGGACAGGGGCGTCCCCCTCTACGTCATCAAGAGCAACACCGTGCTCCAGATGGAGCAGTGTATCGTCTCCATGCGCGGCGAGCGAGGCCAGGACCCGGTTCTCTCTGCCCTTCAGGAGGCCGAGGAGGCCATCGGCGATGTCATGAAAGGCAGGCGGTCGGTGGAGCTATCGCCGCAGAACGCCTACATTCGCCGCCTCCAGCACATGCTGGCCCAGCGCTACAACCTGACCTCGCGCAGCCTGGGGCAGGAGCCGCAGCGACGGGTGCGCATCCTGCCCGGCGGGGGCGAGTAGCCCTTCTATGACCTCACCAAGGCAGGGCCTGTTCATCACCCTGGAAGGGGGCGAAGGCTCCGGCAAGGCGAGCCAGGCCCAGGCCCTCAAGGCCCTCCTGGAAGGGACAGGGCGCACCGTCACCATCACCCGCGAGCCCGCCGGCTGCCCGCTGGGACGGCGCCTGCGAGAGCTTCTAGCCGAACCCTCCCTGGAGCTCGACCCCCGCAGCGAGCTGTTCCTGTTCGTGGCCGCCCGTGCCCAGCACGTGGCGGAGGTGATCCGGCCAGCGCTGGAACACGACGATATCGTGATCTGCGACCGCTTCGCCGATTCCACCACCGCCTACCAGGGTTACGGGCGGGGCCTCAGCCTCGAGGATGTGCGCCTGGCGAACCGCATCGCCACGCAGGGCCTTGTGCCCGACCTGACGGTGCTCCTGCACGTGCCGGTCGAGGCGGGCCTGGCGCGCAAGAGGGGCGAGGACGTGCCGGACCGCATCGGCCAGGAGGGAGCAGAGTTCCACGAGCGGGTGCGCCAGGGCTACCTGGCGCTGGCAGGCGAGGAGCCGCAGCGCTTCCTGGTGGTGGACGGCACCCTGGCGGCTGAAGAGATAACCCAGACGATCTGGCGGCGGCTGGAGCCGCTGCTCCAGGAATCCCGCCAAGCTGCCCTGTAGCGCTGGAGAAGCGAAAGGGAAGGAGAGCGGCTCCTTGAGCCTGGCTATGGCCGATGCTAGAATCGGGGGCAGCCATGCCAGCCAAGAGGATCGCCGTCCGTGCTCCCGCTACCACCGCCAACCTCGGCCCCGGGTTCGACTGCCTGGGGATGGCCCTCGACTTGTGGGCGGAGGTGGTCGTCAGCGCCTCGGAGGAGGCACTGCCCCCGGCGGGGCCGCCGCTGGGGGAGATGGCGGTGCGGGCAGCCCAGCGACTCTTCTCCCACGTCGGGAAGCAGTCGCCGGCAGGTCTCACTGCCGAGTGCACCCAACAGATACCGGTGGCGCGTGGCCTGGGGGCGAGTGCCGTGGCGCGAGCGGCCGGCCTGCTGGCGGCCAACGCTCTCCTGGGCGAGCCGCTGGACCGCGAGGAGATCCTGGCCCTGGGCGCCGAGCTGGAGGGGCATGCCGACAACATGGCCCCTGCCCTGTTCGGCGGGCTTCAGGTGGCGGTGCGCGATGAGGACAGCGTGTTTCACGCCGGGCTGGCCGTACCCGAGGGCCTGAAGGCCGTCCTCTTCGTGCCGGATATGGAGATGCCCACCCAGGAGAGCCGCCAAGTGCTGCCCCAGTTCCTCTCACGGGAGGATGCGGTCTATAATATTGGCCGAGCGGCCCTGGTGGTGGCGGCCCTGGCTTCGGGCAGGCTGGACCTCCTGGACGTGGCGACGCGCGATCGGCTGCACCAGCCGGCGCGGGCCAAGGTCTTCCCACCGATGGAAGCCATCTTCCGGGCGGCCCGCGAGGCGGGAGCCCTCGGCGTCTTCCTGTCGGGAGGGGGATCGACTATCCTGGCCTTGGCCTCCCAGAGGGAGGAGAGCATCGCCCGGGCCATGGCCAAGGCGGCGGCCAGGGAGGGCGCAAGAGGCCATACGATCGTCACCGCTCCTACCAATGCGGGAGCACGAGTAGTGGAGGAGGGTTGAGGGAAAGCGATGGCTATCATTGTTCAGAAGTACGGCGGCACCTCGATAGCGGACGCCGAGAAGATAAAGAACGTGGCGCGGCGGGTGGCCGCTCGCCGCGACAAGGGCGACGACCTGGTGGTGGTCGTCTCGGCGATGGGCAAGACCACAGACCAGCTCATCGACCTGGCCTACCAGATGAGCGATGAGCCGGAGGATCGCGAGATGGATGTCCTCGTGTCCACCGGCGAGACCGTCTCCAGCAGCCTGATGGCCATGGCCCTGCGGTCGCTGGGCTATGCGGCCATCAGCCTGTCGGGGGCGCAGGCGGGCATCGGCACCGAGGCGCGCTACGGCCGCGCTCGAATTCTCTCAGTCGACCCCCAGCGCATCCACAAGGAGCTGAGCGAAGGGAAGACCGTCATCGTGGCCGGCTTCCAGGGGATCAGCGAGGAGATGGACATCACCACCCTTGGGCGGGGCGGCTCCGACACCACGGCCGTGGCCCTGGCGGTGGCCCTCGAGGCAGACACATGCGAGATCTACACCGATGTGGACGGCGTC
>DAOUDQ010000322.1:0-5485 GCA_034431045.1 Dehalococcoidia bacterium
TAAGATCGTCCAGGTGGACATCGACCCCACAGAGCTCGGCCGTAATCGCGACATCGACGTGTGCGTGGAGGGCGATGCCGGCGCCGTCCTGGAGCAACTGCTGGCCGAACTGGGCGCCGGTCGGCCCGACCACAATAGCTGGCTCAAGACCCTGCGCGAGGAGGAGGAGAAGACCCTGGCCGCTCGCCAGGAGTTCCTCAACTCCGATGCCGTCCCCATCCACCCCCTGCGCCTGTGCAAGGAGATGGCCGAGTTCGTGGACGAGAACACCATCGTCATCGGCGATGGCGGCGACATCGTCAACCTGGCCGCCCAGGTGCTGCCCATCAACTACCCCGGCCAGTGGTACGACCCCGGCCCCATGGGGACGCTGGGGGTGGGCACCGGCTTCGCCATGGCCGTGAAAACGGCCCTCCCCGAGAAGAAGGTCCTGATGGTCAACGGCGACGGCACCTTCGGCCTCAATGGCTTCGAATTCGACACCTTCGTCCGCTTCGATCTGCCCGTGGTCTCCGTGGTGGGCAACGACCGCCAGTGGGGCCAAATCACCGTGGGGCAGCGGATGATGTACGGCCGCGATCGGATCATCGCCAGCCTGCTGAGAGACAGCGCCCGCTACGACAAGGTGGTGGAAGGACTAGGCGGCCACGGGGAGTTCGTGGAGCGGCCTCAGGACATCCGGCCCGCCCTGGAGCGAGCCTTCGCCTCGGGCAAGCCAGCCTGCGTCAACGTCATCACCGACCCCGAGCCACCGGGCATCCGTGGCGGCTACCAGTTCATGTAACGATTGCCCCGCCCCCGCATCTGCCCCAGGCTGCGGCCAGCCCCGCCTACTTAATCCGCCGGGAAATGCTCTCGACCGCGAAATTTATTGCAAATTCTGGCGATTGAGATATTGAAATCGCCAGCCTTTTGGTGTAACCTTTGTGAATTAGTAGGGCGATCAGACAGCTTCTCTTCTGACCCTCTTCTGCTAGGCCCTCACCACCGGGGTTCCGTGAGATGGTTGGCTTTGCGCTTGGCGGCCCCGGAGAGAATGTGCTAGCTAACCTTTGAACCGAGGCCGCTCCCCGGCGGTGGTCACGATTAAGTGTTGGCTTCGCTCGTGGCGAGCAAGGTTGTTATTGTCGAAGGTTGTCATTGTCGATTGTCCGTACAGGTGAAGCAATGAGAATCCTGGAGATCGCGCCGCTGGCGGAAAGGGTGCCGCCGACCCGCTATGGTGGCACCGAGGCGGTGGTAAGCCTGCTCGCCGATGGCCTGGTGCGGGCGGGCCACGAGGTTGTCCTGTGGGCTTCCGGCGACTCTGCCACCCTGGCCGAGTTGCGGTCGGTTTACCTCCACGGCCTGCGGCTGGATCCGGCCGTGGCCGACCCGCACCCCTACGAGTGGGTGCACGCCGTTGAGGCAATCAAGGACGCCCATGAGTTCGATATCATCCATAATCATGACGGCGAGCGGGTGATGGCCCTGGCTGGCCTGGTGGACGTACCCATGCTAACCACGATGCACTGTCTCATCGGTTCGGACACGAAATTTGTCTGGGAGCGCTACCGCGGTTTCTTCAACATCGTCAGCCAGGCGGAGCGAGCGATCATTCCTCCCCTGGAAGGGCCGCGCTTCGCCGGTGTCGTCTACAACGCGGTGGACGTGGCAAACTTTCCCTTCCGCGCCGACAAGGAGGACTACCTGTTGTTCATCGGCCGGATAGGATTGGCGAAGGGTACGCACCTAGCCGTTCAGGTAGCTAGAAGGCTTGGCATGCGGCTGATCATTGCGGGCAAGGTCGACGCCGTTGATAGGCAGTACTTTGCAGAGGCAGTCGAACCGTACATCGACGGAAAGCAGATCCAGTTTCTTGGCGAGGTCGGCCATGAGAAGCGGGAGCTGTACGCAAATGCCCGCTGCCTGCTCATGCCCATCTGCTGGGAGGAGCCCTTCGGCCTGGTCATGCCTGAGGCAATGGCCTGTGGCACGCCGGTCATCGCCTTCAATCGTGGCTCCGCCCCTGAGCTAATAGTAGACGGGGAGACTGGCTACCTAGTTCGCGATGTGGATGAGATGGCCGAGGCTGTAGGCCGCCTCGACCGCCTCGACCCTTACCGCTGTCGTCAGCACGTCGAGGCCAACTTCGGCGTCCCCATCATGGTTCAGCGCTACCTCGAGATGTACCAGCGCATCCTTGCCTGGCAAACTTCCCGGCTCGAGCTCACGCCCGTGCCTATCCCCTCCCCCCAGGGTATGAGGGTAGCCTAGAAATAATCGGCCTGCGCATGCGGCTTATGTAAATAGGACGGTCTGTGATGGTAACAACTTATCACGACCGGCAATTGGAGGAGAAAATCCTCAACACCTTCAATCAGGCCCACCTGTCAGACGTGGAGACGCTGAGGGTGCTGGTAGTCGAAGGCGTAGCCTACATCGATGGTCACGTCGGTGACTACCGGGCGAAGAAGACCATCACCCGCCTAGCTACCTGTGCGCCCGGCGTGCGCAAAGTGGTTAATCGCTCGCGGGTAGTGCCAGCTGCTCTTGTCCACGATGAGACGCTAGCCGAGAGAGTGCGCCGGTGCATCCAAAGCCATCCCTCGCTCAGAAGCGGCCCCATCTCTGTGCGCTGTAGGGAGGGCGTCATCGAGCTGTCGGGAACGGTGGACCGCCCTTCCCTGCGCTTGCATGCCGAAGATGCCGCTTGGTCAGTGAGGGGCGTTTGTCAGGTGCTCAACAGGCTACAGGTGTCCTACGCCGGCCTCCCTAAGGAACGGGAGATGGGCCAGCGTCTTGAGCAGCATCTCCGGTATTGCCTTGGCGTGGCGCCCTGGCAGATCAGCGTAGAGGTGGAGAAGGGGGTAGCCTATCTACGGGGCAAGGTATTCCGCCAGCCTCTCTGTCAGCTCGCCGAGGACCTAGTGCGCTGGCATCCCCACATACGCGACGTCGTCAATTGCCTCATCGCGGAGGAATCCTCCTCGCACAACCATCACCTCACTGCATCGTGAAATTTCTCTGCCAGCCGATGCTTGCCTTTGCAGGCAAGCGATGTTAGCCTTTCGTCCATGACCACATCTCCAACCCCTCCCCATAGCGGGGCGAAAAAGAAAGGGCTCCTCCCCGAGAGTGAGCCCATGCTTATTCGGGACATACGCGATGCCCTGGTGATCAGGGAGCAGGACATCTTTCTCCTCACCGATACCTCTGGCAACATCCCGCCCGACAATCCCAGCGGCTTCGGCCTTTACCATCTGGACACCCGCTACCTATCTGTCTACGACTTCTCCTTCGCCGACGCCCGGCCGGTAGTTCTGCTCTCCACTGCCGAGCTGGGCTTCAGTGCGGAGCAGACGCTGACCAACCCCGCCATGCCCTGCGTCCAGGGCCGAATCCTCCCCCGTGGCAGCATAGAAGCGCGGCGACAGCGAGTGGTGGACGAAGTGCTGGAGGAAACCCTGCGTGTCACGAACTACAACATTTTCCCTATCGAGATCGACGTGATCTACACCCTGGACGCCGACTTCGCCGATATCTTTGAGGTGCGCGGGAGTGAGAGAAAGCAACGCGGCCAGATCCTGCCGCCCCGCTTCGAAGACGGCACAATGATCTTCGCCTACGATGGCCTCGACGGCCGCAGAAGGGAAACAAGGATCAGCTTCTCCCAAGCCCCCTTCTCCACCAAAGAGGGGCGAGTGACCTTCCGCCTCTCCCTGGGCCACCGAGAGAGCGAAACCATTCGCCTGCTGGTGACCACCGATGGACGAGCGAAGGCCGCTCGCGGCATGGAGCGTTTCGTCAGCATTTCCTCTCGCTACCGCCAGTGGATGGAGAGCACCGCTCAGGTGGTCACCAATAACGAGTTCTTCAACGCCGTCCTCGAACGCTCCTTCACCGACCTGCGCATGCTCTGGAACCAGGACGGCGATGGCAGCTACCTGGCGGCAGGGACGCCCTGGTACGATACCTTCTTCGGCCGAGACAGCGCTATCGCGGCCATGCAAACATTGGCATACAAGCCAGAGATCGCCCGCCATTCTTTGAAGATGCTGGCCCGCTGGCAGGGCAAGAAGTCCGACCCCCAGCGGGACGAGGAGCCAGGCAAGATCCTCCACGAGTGGCGTCAGGATGAGATGACGGCCACCGGCGAGCTGCCCTTCTCCCCCTACTATGGCAGCATCGACTCCACTCCCCTCTTCCTCCTGCTCGCCGGCGAATACTACGCCTGGACAGCCGACCTGGAGGTGCTGCGAGAGTTGGAGCCCAACCTGCGGGCAGCCCTCCACTGGATCGATGCCCTGGCCGATATCGATGACGACGGCTACCTAGAGTATGAAGCGCGTTCGGCCACCGGCCTGGTCAACCAGGGCTGGAAGGACTCGCCCGACGCGATCGTCAATGCCGATGGCACCCTCGCCAAGCCGCCCCTCGCCCTGGTGGAGGTCCAGGCCTATGTCTACGCCGCTAAGAAGAAGCTGGCCCCCATCTTCGCCGCCCTAGGCGACCAGGAGCTAGCCCAGCAATTGAGTCGGGAGGCGGCCCAGCTCAAGCGGCGCTTCAACCGCGACTTCTGGCTGCAGGAGAGTAACTTCCTTGCCCTGGCCCTGGACGGCGACAATCATCAGGTGGCCGCCATCACCTCAAACCCAGGCCAGGCCCTCTGGACGGGGATCGTCCAGCGGCGCCCGGCGGCGGCGGTTGTCGATGTCCTGCTGCGCAACGACATGTTCAGCGGCTGGGGCATCCGCACCCTCAGTGCCGCTTGCAACCGCTTCAACCCATTGGGCTACCATCTGGGCACCGTCTGGCCCCACGACAATGCCATGATCGCCATGGGCTTCAAGAAGTACGGCTTCGAGGACGAGCTTACCGAGGTGGCGACCGCCCTCTTCGACGCTGCCCGCTCCTTCCCCTACTACCGCCTGCCGGAGCTGTACGCTGGCAGCGCTCGCTCCACCCAGTACACGCCCGTCCCCTATCCCGTGGCCTGCCGACCCCAGGCCTGGGCCGCTGGCTCCTTTCCCCTCATCCTTCAGGCCATCCTCGGCCTAGTTCCTAACGCCCCTGAGGGGGAACTGCTCATCGTGCGGCCGCGCCTGCCCTACTGGCTGGACAACGTGCAGGTGAGGAACTTGCGAGTGGGTCAAGGCAGCGCCGACCTCCTGTTTTCCCGTCGCGGCGCCCGTACTCGAGTGGAAGTCCTAGCCGTTCGTGGTCGCCTCAAGGTGTCCGTCGTACCTGTGTGGCCCTTATGAAGATGCCCCTTGCCAGCAGCACGCACTGAGCGAGGCTAGAGCGTGCGAAGTGGAGGGTGTTCGATGAAGTTTTTGTTTCTGGTCACAGGCCTGGGAGAAGCAGCGCAGGGGACAGCAGTGGCTCTCTACGCTAGGGAAAAGGGAACGGATGTCAAGTTCGTGAGCACAACTACAGTGTGCCACGACTACATCGCTGGGTTTGGATTCGAGGACATCCTATACTCCGACGAGCTGCCTACGGC
>DAOUDQ010000323.1:0-3414 GCA_034431045.1 Dehalococcoidia bacterium
CTCTGATAGGTGGATACGACCACCCTACGGATCCTAGCAGCCTGGTGTATTGGATGAAGAACTAGCACCATCTGGATAGTGGAGCAGTTGGGACTGGCGATGAAGCGCTTGTCGGGTGTCACCGCGTCGAGGTTCACCTCCGGCACCACCAGTGGGACGGCGGGGTCCATACGGAAGTCGCCCCCGTTGTCCACGCAGATGGCACCGGCTTCGACCGCCTTCTTACCCCACTGGACGCTTGCCCCTTTGCCTCCTTCTTTCCCCGCGAAGAAGACAACGTCCGCACCGTCGAAGACCCCTTCATTGGTCTCCTCAACATGGAAGCCTTCCCCGGCAAGCGTTTCACTGCGCGCCCTTGTCGCGCAAATCCGTGGGGGCCATTGCATAGGAAAGCCACGTTCTCGCAAGATGGAGACGATTTGCTCCCCGACCATGCCCACACCCACAACCGCAACTCTTAGCGACATGCTGCCCTCCCTGAACAGGCACAGGGAATCTCACTGATCATGAGAACCTGTCCTAAGACTTGGCTTAATTCTCCCTCATTGAACAACAAAAGCGCAACAGCTTTCGTTGCGCCCGGCGCGACTTCGCCTACATAAGGCGTCACAAACCGACCGCCTGCTTGTCAAGATGGCATGACAAGAGCGGCCTGCCCCACATTATCGGGGCAGGAACGTGTGCTATCTCCACAGACGAAACCTCCATTACATGGCGGTCCGCCCACGTCGATACCTCCGTTGACAGACAGTCAGGGAACCCCTAGTCTCTTACCTGAAGTTGGTGGCGGAAAAGGTCCCTTCATGCTGTACCGCCGTGGGGCTTTGTCCTGGACTATGATGACAGGGGTCTCACCAGTTCCGGGACAAACATTGAGGGCCTGGAAATGCAGGTGAAGCGTCTGGGCCGTACTGGCCTCAAGGTCACCGAGATCTGCATGGGCACCATGACCTTCGGGAACCAGGCGCCAGAGGAGATAGCCCATGCCATCCTCGATCGGGCTCTGGAGGCGGGGGTCAATTTTGTCGACACCGCCGACATCTATCCGATACCGGGCTCCATCAAGACAGCGGGGCGAACGGAGGAGGTCGTCGGCCGCTGGCTTAAGGGTAAGCGGCAGCGTGTTGTGCTGGCAACCAAGTGCGGGAATCGGGTGGGGCCGGAGCCCAACGACCAAGGGCTCTCCAGACAGCACATCCTAGACGCCGTCGACGCCAGCCTCCGTCGCCTGCAGACCGACTGCATCGACCTCTACCAGGTTCACTGGCCGGACCCCGACACCCCCCTAGAGGAGACCATGCGGGCGTTAGACGATCTGGTCCGCTGGGGGAAGGCGCGCTACATTGGCTGCTCCAACTTTGAGGCCTGGCGTCTCTGCAAAGCCCTCTGGATAAGCGACCGGCTGCACCTCAGCCGCTTCGACAGCGTCCAGCCGCCCTACAGCCTGCTCGCCCGCGACTTCGAGCGGGAACTGCTGCCTTTGTGTAGTGAGGAGGGTATCGGGGTGATAACCTACAGCCCCCTCGCTGGCGGCCTGCTTACCGGAAAGTACCGCCGCGATCAGCCCCCGCCCGAAGGCACACGTTTCGCCCTCAGTCCCCCTACCGGGCCGCTCTACCGCGAGCGCTATTGGCACGATAGGCTGTTCGATGCCGTGGATCGGGTGGCGGAGATAGCTCAGGCCTGCGGAGCCACCCCGGCCCAACTCTCCGTCGCCTGGCTGCTGCGGCAGCCAACAGTGACCTCGGTCATCCTGGGAGCGACGCGACTGCAACACCTCGAAGAGACCCTCAAGGGGCTGGACCTGAGGCTGGACTCCTCCACCATCGAGGCTTTAGACGCCATCGCGCCCGTCTAGGAGAGGGCCGCTCCCCAACAGGCAACATAGTGTCACCAATATGTACCGGCCGAGCACACGGCCTTGTCAGCCCTTGCCCCCGCGAGTAGAATGGGAGCGCCAACTTTAGGTAAGGAGGTCCGCGATGCATAACCGCAGGAGGAAACTTGCTCCCCTGTTTCTGGCAGGCACGCTTGCCCTGGGCCTGGCGGCCTTGGTCTGGGCCATAGGGATCGGCTCGTCAGAGGCCCAGGAGGGCACCATGCAGAACTGCCCCCAGGCAGGCAAGTGGGCCATAGCGGTGTGGGACGGCGACGACGGCACCGACGCCGACCAGGCTTTCGCCACCTGCAACGAAGGGGGAATAACGGCCGCTTACAGCATCGACCCCGACACGCAGACGTGGTCGCGCTGGTTCGCCGAGCGGCCCGAGATCAACACCCTGACCGCGCTGGACGACATGCAGGGCGTCATGGCCCTCGGAGCCGCAGAGGCCCCGGAGACGCCCGACCTCGCGGCGGGCTGGACGAAGATCGAGCCGGGCGGCGACACCATCTGCTCGCAGGGCACACCGTACGCCTACTTCGTGCATCCGGGCACGGTCAACCGCCTGGTGGTCTACTTCCAGGGCGGTGGCGCTTGCTGGAACGACTTCACCTGCTCCGACCCGGACACGTTCTTCGACAATACCGTGGACGAGAGCGACAACCCGGAGAACTGGACGGAAGGGATCGGCGACCTGGACAACCCGGACAACCCCTTCAAGGACTGGTTCCTTGTTTTCATCCCCTATTGCACGGGTGACATCCACTGGGGGGACAACACCCAGACCTACACGGTAGGCGGTGAGGATACCGATATCCATCACAAGGGGTTTGTGAACGTCAGCGCAGTTCTGGACTGGATAGAGGGCAACTTTGAAAAGCCGGAGAAGATCTTCGTGTCCGGCTGCAGCGCGGGGAGCTACGGCTCGATCATGGGCGCAGCCCACATCCACGCGCGCTATCCCGACGTACCCCTCTACCAGCTCGGCGACTCGGGCGCCGGCGTGATCACCGACGATTTCTTCGCAGGCGGCTTCCCGCTCTGGGGCGCGGCGCCAAACATCCCGGACTGGATTCCGGCCCTGGACATTCCCTGGACTGAGCTTACGCTGGCCAAGCTCTACATCGCGCTGGCAAACTACTACGCCACCGACCGCTGGTCGCAGTACAACACGGCCTACGACGTAGACCAGATCTTCTTCTACGCCGCTATGGGCGGCAGCGCCGACGACTGGAACTCGCTCATGCTCGCCAGCATCCAGGAGATCCAGGACAACGCTCCCAACTTCCACTCCTACACCGCCCCGGGCGAAATCCACTGCATCACGGGGGACGACATCTTCTACACCCGCGAGGTGGAGGACGTCCTGTTCAGCGACTGGGTGGAGGCCATGGTCAACGACCAGGCCTGGGACGACGTCATGTGCACGGACTGTGAGACGGACCCCTTGGCGCCGTAATAGCCCGGCGCCTCTCGAATCTCCGTCGGATTGGCCTACAGTAGGCGCCGCTCCGTGAGCGGAGCGGCGCCTA
>DAOUDQ010000324.1:0-4638 GCA_034431045.1 Dehalococcoidia bacterium
GTCTCTTCTGATGGCGCCGAGTTCGCCTATGCAACTCCCCCGATCACGCAATGCTTCGACTATCCCCCAAGCCCTCTCCTTGGTCTGCCAGAACTCTAGAACAGACTTTCCCAGAACGTCCCTATCATCATCATATCCCCACATCTTGAGGAAGGAAGGGTTTAGATAGGTCACATTGCCCTCAAGATCGGCCAAGGCAATGGCGCTAATGGATGATTCTATGGCGCTATCCTTTGTCCTCAGCGCCTCCTCCGCCTGCTTGCGCTCGGTGATATCGACAGCAACGCCGATGACGCCGGACACTTCGCCGTCGTCATCACGGATCGGCGTATAGTGAGTCTCGAACGCTAACCCCGCCACTTCCACTGTCGCCGTGAACGCTTCGCCGGCCAGCGCACGGTGGATGTTTTCGCCGATCTGCGGCGTGTCGCGGTATACCTCGAAGACGGAGCGCCCCACAACCTCGCCCGGCCGCAACCCGAGGCCGTCCAGGCCCTTGCCTTCGGAGAGAGTGAACGTACCTTCCCGGTCGATCGCAAACAGGACGACGGGCACGTTCGTGACAAGGCTGCGCAGGCGCTCTTCGCTCTCGCGCAGCACCTTCTCCGCCTTCTCGCGGTCGGTGATGTCACGCCCCGTCATCTGAATTCCAGCGTACTTGCCCTCCTCGTCGAAGATGGGATAGGCGTTCCATTCCACCACCCTCGTTCCCCTCGGCGTGACCTGGCGGTTCACAAAGCCCTCTATTGGCTGCCTTGTCGCCGCCGCCTTTCGAACTGCCTGAACACTCAGCTCTAGATCCTCGGGATGTATAAGAGCTCTGGAGTCAGTGCCCAGGAGTTCCTGTCTCGGCTTTCCAAAGAATTCGCAGGCCGCGTCGTTGAGGAAGACCCACCTGCCCTCCTCATCCACCTTCCCAATAATGTCGCGCGTCAGATTGGTAATGGCGACGTATTCCTCCGTCTTCGCCGATAGGGCATCCGTCATCTCGTTGAAGTCGCGGGCGAGAGAGGCGATCTCCTCCGGGCCAGAGACCTCGGCCCTGGCCTCCAAGCCTCCCGCTGTGATCGCTCTGGCTTTCGCTCGCAGGGAGGCCAGCGGGCGCACCACCGAGGCGGTGAGGCCCACCGCCCCGCCAACCGCCAGCAAGAAGGCGCTGCTGCTAAGAGCGATCAGGGCCCAAAGAGCGCTGTCTGCGGCCTGGCTCGCCGCGTCTTCCTCTGAGGCAAAAGCGGCTCGCTGTCCGTCGGCCATCTCTTGCAAGCGGGCGACGGTATCTTCGACAGCATTGGCTACCTGGGGAACCAGGCTCATTGCTGCCGCTGTTCCCCCGGCCTCTACAATAGGCGATTGGTCTACTGTTCCCTCCATTTCCTCCATGCCGACGGTCACGTCGTCCAGGAGGAAGAGAGACTCTGTGTCGCCCGCAGCCTCCAGCGCCGTTCGTGCCTCGGCCAGGTTCTCATGGAGGCCCGCTCGGCCCAGGGTGGCCGTATCCAGGAGGCGCGGGTCTGGTACGAACGCTCCGGCGAGGAGGCCGAGGGCTTCCATATAGAAGTTGGAGCGGGCGCTCTCCAGGGCGGTGGCAGCTTGAGCCCTTTGCTCCAGCGACTCTAGCCGCAAGTGATGATCGCGGGCGCTCCAGATCGCCACCGCCGAGATGGCGACCAAGAGCAGGACGAACAGCACAACGGCTGCGGCCGTCCGCCCTTGGGCCGATCTCAAACCGAACATTGTGAGCGCTAATCCTCCTTATGGACAGGGCCTGGCCTGGGCCGGTTTGCCAACGCGAAGGCAGCGCCAGGAGCCGTTCGGCCTTCGCGGGACGCACTGGGGGAGCGACCCCACAGACCCGTGACCAAGCGACTGCGCCTGCTCAGCCAGAAGCCCTGTTCGCCTTTGGCTCCACTATATTCAGACGCCTATTTGAAAAACCAGTTACAGGTTTTCGCCTCCGACTAGATACGGGGCTGTCACGAGAGGGGCGCACGGGGACAAGGCGGGACGGATGGTCACAAGCTCTTAGTCCGGAGGTCGTGGGCCCGAATTTCAGCCGGCCAGGGCGTCGCGCCTGGGAATGAGCAGCGCGAACAGGGTCTGCGTGTCGGGCCTGCTTCCGGGCTAGCCCAACACAAGATCCTTTGTGTCAATACCCGCTGTTGGTCAAGCTGTGCCCCATTCCTCGCCCTGGCTCCAGTCGAGCATCATCACCGTGATCTCCTCCCCCGCCTCCACCACATCCACATCCTCAGGGATAACGGTGAGGCCATTGGCAGCGACCATGGAGCTGAGGATGCCCGAGCCCTGGGGCCCGGTGAGGGAGGCGTAGTAGCGACCACCCTCCTCGCTGACGACGCAGCGGGCGAAGTATCGGCGGGGGTCATTCCGGTTGACGATGCGCTCCTTGGCAATGGCGCGAATGGCTGGCTTCTGCCAGTGGGTCTTGCCCATCATCTTGAGGATGGCCGGGCGGGCGAACAGCTCGAAGGAGACCATCGAGCTCACAGGGTTGCCGGGAAGGCCAATGTGAGGGATGCGCCTCTGCCCGCTGCGGAAGAAGCCAAAGGCCAGGGGTTTGCCTGGCTTCATGGCCACCGTCCAGAAGTCTATCTCCCCCTCGCGGGCCAGCACGTCTTTCACCATATCGTAGTCGCCTCGCGACACCCCCGCCGAGGTGAGAACCATATCGGCATCTAGCCCCTGATGGATCTTGTCGACGAGGGCCTCCACCATATCGGGGGCGATGCCCAGCACTTTGGGAATGCCCCCGTAGCGCTCGATGAGCGCGGCCACGCTGTAGGCGTTGCTATCGTATATGCGGCCGGGCGGTAGAGGCTGGCCCACCTCCACCAGCTCATCGCCGGTGGACAGCACCGCTACCACGGGCCGCCGGACCACCTTGACCGTGGCCCGGCCGATGGAGGCCAGCACCCCGATCTCCGCCGGCCTGAGGACGACGCCCTTGGCCAGCACCCGCTGGCCCTGGCGGATGTCCTCACCCGCCCGCCGAATGTTACTGCCGGGCCTGGCCTCTCTGAGGATGCGCACCCTCTCGTCAATGTGCCGCGCCGTCGTCGGCGCCTTGTGGACCGCTTCCTCCGTCTCCTCGAAGGGAACCACCGCATCGGCACCCTTGGCGATAGGAGCGCCGGTCATGATGCGAACGGCCGTGCCGGGGGTCACATCCCCTTCGAAGATATAGCCAGCCGCTACCTCGCCCACCACCCGCAGCTCCACTGGCGCGGAGCGAGAGGCGCCGACGATGCTGGCTGCCTGCACGGCGTAGCCGTCCATGGCGCTGTTGTCCAGGGGCGGGATGCTAAAGGGCGCGACGACATCCTCGGCCAGCACCTGGCTCAAAGGTTCAAGGATGGGCTTCTCCTCGGGTTCGAGGACGCTGACGTAGCTAAGGATGCGTTCCAGGGCTTCCTCAACGCTGATCATAGCTGTTCACCTACCCTAGGGGCCGCCTTGCCACCTTGCCAATCGCTGGTAAATGTCCAAAAGAGGGTAATCAAAGCACGCAGCCAACCAGCCGCGCCCCCATTGTAGCATCGGCCTGTTCGCAAAGAGCAAGCTGCCCGCCGGCGGGCGGGGGAACTGCCGGCGGGGGTGTGCCTGAACCCTAGCCGAGCTTGACGACTAGGCAGGTGGTGGTGCGCTGAACGCCGTCTACCTGCTGGATGCCGTCGGTGATTGCCGTACCCAGGCGGTCCAGATCATCGGCCTCCAGGAGGGCGATGACGTCGTAGGGGCCGGTAACAGCATCAACGTTGACCACTCTGGCGTTGGGGAAACTCATCCCGGCGACCCCTTCGGCCACCGGCTTGGCCTTGCCCACCGCCGCCTCAACAAGGATGTATGCTCGCGTTGCCATCGTCCCGCCTCCTTCTGGCGAACTGCCCCACCGCGCTGTCAAATGATATCGCCGCTGTAGTCCCTGTCAAGACGGCCCAGCCGTTGACCTGACGATACCACTTCATAATATAATACCAGCGCTGGCCCCGGAGTTGCTAAGCACCCATGACTCTTCCCCAACTGCAAGAGCTGAAGGAAATCGAAGACAAGGCCAGAACGGAACTGGCGAGTGTCGCCAATGAAGGGGCTTTAGAGAGCTGGCGAATAGCCTATCTGGGTCGCCGCAGCCGCCTCAATCTCGTTCTGCGCGGCCTGGCCTCCTTGCCTCTGGAGGAGCGGCGCCAGGTGGGGGCTGCTGCCAATCGCCTCAGGTCTGAGCTGGAGGAAGGGCTGAGCCAGCGTCGGGCCCAGCTCCGCGAGGCAGCAGTCACGGCCGTCGTCGAGAGGGGCCGCCTAGACGTTACCCTTCCTGGTCGCCCCCTGGCCATAGGGCACCTTCATCCCGTCACCCAGGTCCTGCGGGACATCCTCGCTGCCTTTGTATCCATGGGCTTCCAGGTGATCGAGGGCCCTGAAGTGGAGTGGGACTACTACAACTTCGAGGCCGTCCGCATCCCCAAGGATCACCCCGCTCGCGATATGTGGGACACCCTCTGGATCGACTACGTCCGCAACGCGGAATACCCTATGCTCCTGCGAACCCACACCTCGCCCATGCAGATCCGGGTGATGGAGCAGATGCAACCGCCGGTGCGCATCGTATCGCCGGGCAAGTGCTAC
>DAOUDQ010000325.1:0-8473 GCA_034431045.1 Dehalococcoidia bacterium
AAACGCTGCCTGCTTATCGAGGCCCCCGGCCATCCTGGTGCTCCCCGCTCCCGTCGTGTGGTTCCAAGTAGTGACAGGGCGGCCATAGCTTCTTCCCTTGCCAACCCTCGCGGCTGCGAGCAGGATGGGGCCTTCCTTGACAGCCACTGGAGACCAGATACGGAGCGAGCAATCTCATCCCATCTTAGCGGCAAATTCATCGGGAAAGGGCGAACCTTTTGCCACTCTCAAACGTAATAGTATGTGGGAAGAGAAGGGCTGCACCCCCTTTCAATCCCGCCGATGCCAGAGAAGGCCCGTCCTCTAGGAGGCGGGCCTTAGCTCATCCTGTGGCGCTACCTCCGCCGTATGGAGGAGAGCCCTTGCCCACCCTCCCCCTGGCCGACGCCATCGTGTGGTTCGTCCTCCTGTGGCCTCGATGGCCTGGCCGCTGCCTAGCACCCAAACGGGGGTAACACCGAAGGGTACCAGCATCCCTACGTGTGCATATGGGGGCTTCCCACGCACCCGTCGACGGCCTGCAATGACGAACCGGGGGCTTAGAGCATAGGCGGCGGTGTCCTCTTGCTGTCCGAGTATGCGTGAGGGAACGGGGCCAAGAAAGGGTAGTCCCTATTGGCGTGGGGGCATCAGGCGCAGTCTGCAGCTACGCGCGTGCGCGGCGAGAAACAGGGGGACACCGAAGCGGCCCTCGCACACATAGATGGATATGGGGCTGTTACCACAGGTGCGTAAAAAAGGGAGATAGGGGCCAAGAGGAAGGTAAGCACATGTTGCAGTGGGAACCACCGCCGCCAACTGAAGAAGAGAGTGCAAGAACGTGAGTCGCAGTCTTTTCGTGCTGGCTTCATCGTCGGCCTAATCGTCGGGGGCACCGGTTACCCCATCATCCTGGCCTTCTTGTGGGGTGTGTGACGGGCGTCCCCGCGCTTGCCCTCTGGGTTCTGTAGCGTCGAGGGTGGAATTGCCGAAGGTTTTACATGGACTATGCATTACAGATACAGGTGAAAAGAAATGCCTGGAACCGACTCGCCGTACCGGGTTTGAATCTGGCGGCCTGGCTGATCGTCAGGGCAAACCTATTAGGCGCAAAGGTGGGGAGACCTTAGCACGCGTGCGCGAACAAGGGGTTTTGACGGCTGAGGACGTGGAGCGTGCTATCTGCGGCCACCTGTTGGGCACGCTACGGCTCGACAAGGAACGCCTAGTGTCGCTGCGGCTGCTGAGTGAACGGCATGGCCTCTGGGGGGCTGGGCGCCAGCGGTTGGCCCCCTCGCCAGGCGCACCTAGGCCGGAGCCGGAGACGTTCCGGATCGTCGATCCCCCACCGAAAGCGAATTAGGCTGTAGGCCCCGCCCGCCAGATGGCACCAACGCTGCTTCCGCGGCAATCAACTCGGCTATTGCTGTTGCATGTGCACTCCGAATCCCCTCGGGGTCGCCAGTTCATTATTTCGTGTGACAAAATCCTCGTAGTTCAGCTCAAAGAACGGCCCAAACTCCGGTCGTGGTTTCACCGCCACGACCGTTTTGTCTCTCAGCCACACCTCTTCGAATAGGCATCGGGCCAGCTTGTTCCGTTGCTCCGGAGTGGCCGCCTCCCAGGCATCCGCCACGTTGGCCAGGAAAGACGCTAGCCTCTTAAGCTGCTTGGGGTCATTGCGGGAGGGTTCTAGTGATGTCAGTTCCTTTCGGATCATCTCGCGCCTCTGAAGGTACTCTTCCCTGGTGTAGTCACCCCATTCATACAGCTCCTTGGCCCGCTGAAGCTGAGTCTTCAGCCGAGACCGCTCCTTATCCGTGTCGCTGTAGGCAGCCTGTAATTTGCTCTGCGCTTCCACAATTCTCCGCTGGTAGTCCTCAGGGATGTGAAATGTCCTCAGGTATGCCTGGACCTGCTCTTCATACACCGACAATGAGGCCGAACGCTGCTGGCATTCCCATCCTTTGGCCCGATTGTAGCAGCCCAGCCGTGCCTTACCCTTGACCGTGCAGCTGATGTGGATTCTCCCCTTGCAGTACCAGCAATAGGCGAGGCCTGTCAGCGAACAGATTCGTGCCTTGCTGGGGCAGCTGTTATGAGCGCCCTTCTTGTTTCTCCGTCGCATCTCCTGGGCCTCGTCCCATAGCTCCTGACTTATGAATGGCTCATGCTTGCCCTTCTTCCATCCCCCGTTCCCGTCCGGCAGATAGCCCACGTAAAAGCGGTTAGTAAGCATCCCTCGCACTGTGTCCTTGGAGAAGGGCCGGTTCCCTTGGTTCCCCGCCGTGCGGTAGCCTTTGGCATTCAGGGCCTGGCCAATCTCGCGATCGGTCTTCCCCTCGGCGGAGAGTTCGAAGGTCATCACTAGGCCAGGATAGGTGTCAGGGTTCGGAACCGGTATGCCGTCGTCGCCCTTCATGGCTCCAAAGGGGAGGAGGCCGCAGTAGAGACCTTGCGCCCTTCTTTCGGCCCATCCCTTCTGCGTCTCCTGGCTCAGGTTGTCGGAGTAGAACTGGGAGAAGGCGCCCACCATGGCCAGGAAAACCTGTCCGGTCGGGGTGGAGAAGTCCATCTGCTCGCTGACGGAGACGAAGCCGACTCCGGCTTTGTGCAGCTTGTCGAAATAGTCCAGAGTGACGCGGAGCCTGCGGGAGAAGCGGTCAATCTTGTGGACCACCAGCACGCCATACCTGCCTGCTAGTGCGTCCTCGATGGCCTCCTTGAACACCGTCGAAAGGCTCATCGCCGATCTCAACACAGCCCCGTGGCACCTGGGATTTCCAGCCGGACGGGCTGCTGTCATCGGCTCGGACCTCGGCCGCCAGGTCTGGGAAAGCCGAGAGGGGAGCCAGCTCCTCGAGTACCTTCTTGGCGATGACACTTTGGGCCGCTGGTTCTCGCCTCCGCCGGATTCGGCGCCCATCGAGCTGCAGTTCATGCTGGCGTCTGTGGTCGACCGCTGGGCAGCCTCCGGGGAATCGGCCGAGGAGTTCGTGACTACGTACGCCTTAGAGATCCTCGACACCCTACGTGAGCCGAATCCAGTCTGTGCGGGTCTTGCGCTGGCTCACGGGCTCGTTGTCGACGGCCCTGTGGAGTTTCCATACGGCCTAGCGGTCGCCCCAGCAACGCCGGAACAGCTCCACAGCCTCCCTGCTAGCGTGCGCCTGTCGCCGGTCGATGTGATACGTCTTCCCCGCCAGCCAGCGGCCTTCCTCATCTCCTCCACAGCAGCCAGCAGGGCAGAGTTTGGCCCTTTCGCGGCGACGACAGCACTTGCATCCGCCCGAATCAATGTGGAGCGTCTGCGAACCGCCATTTGGGTGGCGACAGGCGTTCTGCCCGGGAGGGGGCATACGTTCCTCTGGCACAGCTCGCCATACCCTGCAGGCCCCTTCGAACGCATCCCAGCGCTCCCCGAACAGCGGTGGGGGCGCGACCCCCGGGAGAGCGGAGCGGCCCCTGTGGATGGGTCTCTTGTCTGGCAGGTGGTCGCGAGGCTGGGGGTTATCTGGGGAGCGGCCGAAGCCATCATTGACGACGAAACAGACCGCGCCTTGTGGATCGCGAATGGGGTCTATCTTCCCCCGGTTTTGGAGTCGGCCGACGCTCGGACGACCGTCCTCCTGAGTTACGCAGCCATAGATGGCCTCTTGCGCAACGAGGACGACGATGACTCCCGGCTCATTCCCCGCGTGGCCTGGCTAATAGGCGCGTCGGTCGAAGATCGACGTTCTATGCAGAAGCTGTTGGACCGGCTGCAGAAAATACGGGGACCGGTGGCCCACGGAAGAGCACCTCGCCTTGCCGACGCATCGGCCGCGATTGGCCAGCGCATTTCCGCTGATGAGCTCTCTGCCCGAGGGCTCTTCGCGACTGACGACCTGGAGCGTACTCTCAGAACGCGCTGCCTGGATCTTTTTCGGCGTGTTTTCGTAGCATATCTATGGCTAGTCATTGACGCTGAAGTTGACCCGACCAACCGTTCGCGCCCAGTACTCCAAGCCGGGCTTCCACGAAAGGAGATCCTCAGCCTGTTGGAGCGAGCTGCAAGGAATGACGCCGCCGCCCAAACGTTGCTTTCGCACCGAATCCCGGAACTAGCCCGAGAAGGTCCACCGTAGTTGTGCCGTCAAAGGTCGCAGCGTCCCGCTGCACGATGGGAGGGGCGCCCGATAATGGAGGTTGTAGGCTGTTTGGCGATCATCTGCTCCGTCGGCGGGGAATCAACCCGAGACCTAAGACGCAGCGCGGCGGTGGGCTAGCTATTTTCGACCACGGCTACCACATTTTCTCCACAATGATGTGCTTCCTTCTTGCCGCCGTGCCTATCGTAGTTGTATAGTCCGCTAGTAGCCGATATTGATAGGAGAGCAGGAAATGGAGGAATCCAGCTACTGGAAGAAGCTAGCCAGGAGGCGTCTTTCCCGTCGCCGCCTGCTGACAGGGGCGGCGAGCATCGGGACAGGCTTGGCGGCCCTCTCTCTGGTAGGCTGCGCCGAAGAAGAAAAGGGCCCGCCGGCAGCTAGCCCCTCGCCTGGAGCGTCGCCCACAGCGTCGCCGCAGGCTACGCCGTCACCCAACGTCTTCCATCGCTGGGGTGTGGGCCCGCCCCCACCGCTAGAGCCGGCCGGCACCAGGGGCGGTACGGTCCGCTGGTTCGGGTTTGAAGCCATGCCCCTGGACACCCTTGACCCTCATCAGACCCAATTTGGCCCCACGGGCAGCACGCACTCCGCCATCTTCAGCAAGGTTCTGAAGTATCATGACGCCTACCAAGGCGTGGTCGAACCCGACCTCGCGGAGGCCCTGCCTGAGACGCCGGACAATCTCACGTACGTCATCAAGATCCGTCGCGGTGTTCGCTTCCACAACACGGACAAGATGCGCGAACAGTTCCCCCAGGTGGCCGGTCGCGAGCTCACCGCGGAGGACGTCAAGTACAGCATCGAGCGCCAGATGAACAAGGAAAGCCCCAAGAGCTCCCTCTACTACCGAATGAGCCAGTGGGACACGATAGATAAGATCGAGCTCGTGGACCCCCTGACCATCAGGATCACCACTAAGAGGCCCACCGCTCCCTTCCTACACTATCTGGCCGACACCCATAACTTCGTCATCGCTAAGGAGCTGGTCGATCCGGCCACCGACCAGATGAACTCCCTGGACAAGATGATCGGCACCGGCCCCTTCATCCTGGACAGATTCGTGACTCTGCAGGCGATACGTGTCGTGCGCAACCCTGCCTGGTTTGCTAAGGACGATCTGGCCGCCCAGGGACTGGCCGGCCGCCCCATCATCGACGGCTTCGAGACCGTTTGGTTCCCTGGGGACAATACAGCTATGGAGATGGCTTTCAATGCTAAGCAGGTGGATCACACGGACTACGTGGACAACGTATGCCCTGACCGGATAGGCGCCGAGACGGGGGCATACGTGGACGAGTGGATCTCCTCCAGCTGGATCAACAGTCGGCTCCTCGTTGCCGATTCGGAGAACGCTGTCTCACCCTTTAAGGACCTGCGGCTGCGTCAGGCCATCAACATCGCCATCGACCGCAACCGCATGGGTCAGCAGGTATACCAGAACTCCTGCAATCTGGGGTCGCCGGTCGCCCAGGCCCTCGGCACCTGGGCGCTACCATTGGAGGAGCTGACCAAGAAGCCGGGCTATCGATTCGGCCGGCAGGAGCGGGAGCAAGACCTCGCCGAAGCCAGGCAGATGTGGGAGGCAGCCGGCGGGGCGGACATCGCCCCTGTCGAGATTGTCTATACCGCCATCCCTGACTTCGTAAAAGCCTTCTGGCCTCAGTTCCAGCGTCAGCTGAAGGAAGTCTTGGGCTTCGAGGTGAGCGGACACGTGGATCCCTCAGGCTACACGGAGATCGCCCAGGGATTGCTCCAGAAGCGGCTCGTTTTCATCTTCGGCTACGACAACGGCTGGCTGGAGCCGGACGATTACCTCTTTCCCTACTTCCATACCGATGGGGCCAAGAACTCATTTAACCTGTCGGACCCTGCTCTGGACCGCATGCTGGAGGACCAGCGGCAGGAGTTCGACATGGAGCGGCGACGTCAGTTGGTGTATGACATCCAACGCTATTTGCTGGACAACGTTGTGGCCCGGCTTGACTGGGTGGCGGAGATAGACCGCGGCACCAGATGGCCCTACGTTAAGAACCAGCAGTATGCCCCCTGGTTCGGCGACCTCTTTTCGAAGGCTGACGTGTGGCTGGATAGCACTGACCCCTCCTTCCAGGGCAGGCCAAGCTAGGGAACTGCCGCGGTCGCCGCCCGCCAGGTATTGCAGCGGCCCAAACACGCGGCAGCGCGGAAAAGGGATAAGATACCTCAATGAGCAACACCTGCGAACGGTGCTGCGCGAGTACGATGGCGGATGAAGTGGCTGTAGAGACCTAGCCTCCTCTCTTGCTAACCTTCTCTCCTGCGAGTAGTATGGGGCTGCCCCGGTTGTTCAGCACGCCGACAATAAGGGGGATGAAGATTGCGCATGGGGAGGATGGATGTTGCCTTCGACCCAGGCGACTGGCTGGCCGTCGGAACGCTCCAGATGAACTGGGCTACCGATGACCACCGGCAGCCCTTCGGGGATCGTTTCGGTAGGCTAGGACTATCAGCATCCCGGCCATGGAAACAGACACCAAACATCCGAGAGAGGAGGCTGATGCAGCCGTGCGAAAGCTAGGCAAATTCTCGCTGATCTTACTCGCCCTGGCAGCGGTGTTGCTGGTGCTGGCAGTGGCCTGTGAGGGGGAGGAAGAGGAGGAAACCCCCACTGTCACTCCTGCCGCTACCGTGACCGGCACCCCTACCGCCGTGGAGGAGGTCCCCGGCATCACGACACAGAGATAATCCTGGGAGCCGATTGCCCCCTTAGCGGTGCCACGGCAGCGGTCTACAAGATGATCCCCCAGGCCACAGAAGCCTACTTCAAGTACATCAACGACACCCAGGGGGGCGTCTGCGGTCGCAAGATCGTCTACAAGGTGGAGGACAGCCAGGACGACCCCGCCGGCGCCGTCGAGGCGGTGCGCAAGCTGGTGGAGCAGGACAAGGTGTTCGCCATTGTTGGCTCCCTGGGCGACGGTCCTCATCCTGCCGTTTGGGAGTATCTGAACGCAATCGAAGTGCCCGATATCCTGTGCTCCGCCGGAGCGTCCCAATACGGCGCCGACCCCCAGGGCCACCCCTGGACCGTCCAGATGATCCCCAGCTACAGGCTCGAGGCGACCTTTTTCGGCCAGTACATCTCGGAGAACCTGCCCGGCAAGAAGGTGGCCATCCTCTACCCGAATGCCATCCAGGGCATCGACGCACTGGAAGGGCTGAGGGCAGGCCTGGATCCCGAAAAGAACGAGATCGTCTCCGAGCAGGCCGTGGAAAGCGGGGCCATCAGTGTGAGGTCGCAGATTGCCAACATGAAGGAGGCCGGCGCCGAGGTGGCTGTCACCAATGAGGATCCCGGCTTAACCTCCCAGGCCATCAAAGAGGCGACCGCCTGGGCTGGCATCCCGACTGGTTCATCAGCTACATCAATGCCGACGAGATAATGTTTCAGTTCGTTTCGCCCGAGCTTCTGGAGGGCGCCATTACCTTGCAAGCCCTCAAGCTGGCGACCTGGACGGACGACCCGGCCGTAGCCGAACACCACCGGCTCATGCGCGAGTACGGCGGGCCCACCCCCACCAACTTCAGCGTCTATGCCCAGGCGCTGGCAGAGGTGGCGGTGGAGGCGCTCAGCAGGTCCTGCGATAACCTGACGCGGGAGGGGCTGATGGATGCACTGGAGTCCATCGAGGACTTCCACAGCGACTTGTTCATCGAGGGAGTGAATGTCTCCTTGTCCGACACCGACCACACGGCCTTTCAAACTGCCAGGATGGTGCGGGCTGTCGTTGAGGATGGGAAGGGGAAGTTTGAGTACTTCGGGCCCCTATTCGTGTTCGAGTAGGAGGAACTGGAATAGGGTCAGCGCCGCTGTCAGAGACGTGCGGCAGGCAGTGATTACCAGGGCAGAGGCCTCCGCCGTCTGTATGAGCACGCCAGCGAAGGAGACTGCCACCGCTCTAGGGCGCGGGCACGCCGACCACCTCCCTTGGCCAGGCGGGCGCTCTGCCCATCATCGCCACCGCCAGGGTGGCGGCCAACGCGCTTACGCCCACCACGAGAAAGGCAGGCCGATAGCTGTCCACCACGTCGTAAACCCCACCAGCGAAGATCGGCCCGATAAAGCTCGCCAGCGTGGCTACGCCCCAGATCAGCCCCTGAATGCCACCGAAGGCCCGCAGGCCGAAATATTCCGCCATGAGAGCAGGCACCACAGGAAGGGCAGCGCCGTGGGCTGGGGCGTACACCAGTAGGAACAAACCGGCCTGCCAGGGGCTGTGAACAGCGGCGAAGATAAGGATGCCCAGGCCTTCCAGGGCCCAGGCCGTCGCCAGCAGCCAGCGCTTGCTCAGGTAGTCGGCCAG
>DAOUDQ010000326.1:0-2438 GCA_034431045.1 Dehalococcoidia bacterium
CGTGGAGCGGGCTCGGCCCGAGGTTTGGGACATCCTCGATGAGATCATCCAGGAGCGGCCGGTCCTCCTGAACCGAGCGCCCACCCTCCACCGCCTGGGCATCCAGGCCTTCGAGCCTGTCCTCGTCGATGGTAGCGCCATCCAGATCCATCCCCTGGTCTGCGCCGCCTTTAACGCCGACTTCGACGGCGATCAGATGGCGGTACACATACCTCTGTCGCGAGCTGCGGTGGCCGAGGCGCGCCAGATCATGCTATCGGCTGAGAACCTGCTTCTACCCAGCAACGGTGAGCCCACGGTAGCTCCTACCCTGGACATTGTCCTGGGCTGCTACTACCTCACCCTGGTCAAGCCGAGGGCTAAGGGCGAGTACCGCCCGGGTATCCCCCCGCAGGGGGTCTACGGCAGCTTCCAGGAGGCCAGGCTGGCCTACGACCTGGGCCTGGTGGAACTGCAGGCCAAGATCAAGGTGCGCGACCCAAAGACCGACGGCCAGCTCATCGATACAACGGTGGGCCGCATCATCTTCAACGAGGTGCTGCCCGAGGAGATCGCTCTCCGCAATGAGGTTCTGGATAAGAAGGACCTCAAGGATCTGGTAGCGGAATGCTATCAGAAGCTGGGTATGGAGCGCACCGCCGAGACGGTCGATGCCATCAAGAACGTTGGCTTCCACTATGCCACCCAGTCCGGCCTGACTATCGCCATTAACGACCTGAAGGTGCCCGCAGACAAGGCCAAGCTGCTGGAAGAGGCCGATGCTCGCATCGGCGAGGTGGAGCAGCAGTACCAGATGGGCCTGATCACCGAGGAGGAGCGCTACGACCAGGCGGTGGCCATCTGGCGGCGGACCACCGAGCGAGTGCAGGCTGTCATTCAGGATGAGCTGGACCGCTATGGCGGCGTCTACCTGATGGCCGTCAGCGGCGCCAAGGGTAACATCAGCCAGATCAGCCAGATGTCCGGCATGCGCGGCCTCATGACCGACCCCTCCGGCCGCATCATCGACCTGCCCATCCGCTCCAGCTTTCGCGAGGGGCTGACAGTGCTGGAGTATTTCATCTCTACTCACGGCGCCCGCAAGGGACTGGCCGATACCGCCCTCCGTACCGCCGACAGCGGCTACCTGACCCGCCGCCTGATCGACGTGTCCCAGGAGGTCATCATCCTGGAGGATGACTGCGGCACTACCGCCGGCAGCTGGCTGTCGGAGCCATCAGAGAAGGGCGTACTTGAGTCCCTACGGGAGCGGATCATTGGCCGCTGGGCAGCCTCCGACGCGGTGGACCCCCAGACGGGCGAGCTCATTGTTCGCCGCAATGAGGAGATCAGCGAGGAAGTGGCCGAGCGTATCGAGGCGCTAGGCATCCAGCGGGTGCACGTGCGTTCGCCTTTGACCTGTCAGGCCAAGCGAGGCCTTTGCGCTCTCTGCTACGGTCGCAACCTGGCCCGTGGCGAGCTAGTTGAGGTGGGCGAGGCCGTGGGCATCGTGGCTGCCCAGAGCATCGGCGAGCCCGGCACCCAGCTCACTATGCGCACCTTTCACACCGGCGGTGTGGCCGGCGTGGACATCACCTCCGGCCTGCCGCGAGTGGAGGAGTTGTTCGAGGCGAGGGTGCCTAAGGGTGGGGCCCTCATCTCCGAGATCGACGGCACGGTTGAGATCGTACGCGAAGGCAGCAGTCGGCGCATCAAGGTGGTAAGCAGCGAACTGTATCGCGATGACTACGCCCTGCCTGAGGGGGCCGAGGTTGTGGCTGAGCACGAGCAGTGGGTGGAGCGAGGGGCGCTGCTGGCTCGCCTGCCCCAGCCGGAGGAGGCCGAGGCAGGCCAAGAAGTGGCCCTGCCTGTGGCCGCCGACGCCGATGTCACCGCTCGCATGGCCGGCCGCGTCATGCGGGACCGACCAGACCGTCTCTCCCTCCTCTATGAGGAGCGAGAGGAGCGGGAATACGTGGTGCCGCCCACTGCCCGCATCCGGGTGGAGACCGGTCAGTATGCCCATGCCGGTCAGCAGCTCACCGATGGAGCAGTCAACCCCCAGGACATCCTGCGCGTCCAGGGACCGGAAGCGGTGCAGCTCTACCTGGTGGGAGAGATACAGAAGGTTTACCGTTCCCAGGGTGTGAATATCAACGATAGGCACATCGAGGTCATCGTTCGCCAGATGCTCCGCCGGGTGCAGGTGGACTCTCCCGGCGACACTGATCTCCTGCCGGGCGAGCTGGTGGATCGCTTTCACTTCGAGGAAGTGAACGCCAAGGTGCTGGCTGAGGGTGGCGAGCCGGCCACCGCTCAGCCCGTTCTCCTGGGGGTGACCAAGGCCTCCCTCAATACCGATAGCTTCCTGGCCGCAGCCTCCTTCCAGGAGACCACGCGCATCCTCACCGAGGCGGCTGTCAATGGCGCTGTCGACCACCTCCTGGGCCTCAAGGAGA
>DAOUDQ010000327.1:0-1738 GCA_034431045.1 Dehalococcoidia bacterium
GCGCGCAAAGCCCGAACTCGAAAGGGCTGCAGGCACGCGGCCGCGCCGCGTGCTGCCTTCGTCTTTGGCTCCAACCCTCCCTATTACGTCTCAAAGTTGCAGCGCGACAGAATGCCTTCCACGAACAACAGGTTACAGTACAACTGCCAGTCGATGTCGGTCAGATATCTGACGAAGTCATAGAACATGACCAGGCGAAGCGGTTCCCGGCGCTCGAAATCGCTCAAGTAGCAGTCAAGGAAGGACATGCCGACGCCGGCGGCCATTACCTTTCCCTGCCCGTATGGCTTCGCTTTCACGGTGGGAACGCCATCCACTGTAAGGACGGTAATCGCACCCTCCCCTTGTACAGCCACCGGAAGCTGTGTATAGACTGGCGTGGCAAAACTGATGATGTCCTGATCTGGGGCGACCTCCGCCGGCACACGTCGGCCTGGCGTTGCCTGCAGGTCGAACCGCAGGCCGAATTGCCTGAGGAGCTGATTCCCCGCTTCGCTCATCTTGCCGCTCTTGTCCTCCACATCCTTTCGGTCGCAGCCTACCACGAGCAGAGAACCGCCCCGCTCAACGAACTGGCGCACGGCAGCCAGTTCCGATTCCGCGTAGGGTCGAAAGCCGTAGCTGCCTCGGCCGGGCCAGCCAGCCCAATAGTAGTGGCAGATGAGGAGATCAACCGATTTGAGCATTTCTGGAGTCAGCCGACCGCCCTCGTTCACCTCTACCGCAAAGCCAGCCTGTTCGAGCAGCTCGCAGGTCATGTATTGGCGGTGGTTGTACAGTCCCCACCCTTTGACACTGTTGGCGCTGTGGTACAGGTCGATGAGGGCTTTTTTCCCATTGGCCGGCACCAGGTCCGGATCGTCGATGGCGAAGAGCTTTGCCGGGTCGATGGTCTCAATATCGCCCAAGTGGTTCCCGTCCTCATCATAGACGGCCACCTGCCACTGATACCGTCCTGGCGGGATGTCCTCTTTTTGCAGGCGCAGCGAGTTTTCTGTCGATTCAAAAGCGACTGTCGGCCCGCTGCCTCGGAATCCTTTCAGCTCGACGGCATACTTGCCTGCGCCCTGTATCAGGGGCCACGTCAGCAGCACCGGATATTGCCTTTTCACATCCGTCTGGAGCTGTTGCGCAGTCCGCCAGTCGCCGCCGCAGCCGTACCGCCTGACTTTCCAGAGATCCAGCGGCTGAGGCACGTGTCTCGCCGCCTCATAGTCACGGGCTCGAAGGGCAGCCTGAGCGTCAGGGTCTTTCTGCTGGCAGCAGGCGCCGCCCCCAGGGATGGCCTTCTGTTCTCCGGCGCCGTGCGTCGCCGCCGCGCCGAGATAGCCGACAATGCAGATGCATGCCGTAATCCCGAAGTACACGCATAGCCTAATTCGCCTGCTTCCCATCATCCACGCCTCCTATCCGAGTGTCACAGCATCTTCGTGCCACATTACCTGCCTCAAACCCGTAGGGCACCATGCCCACTCCAGGTACTCCTCGAGGTCCAGCCAGAGGGCCATACGCGGGGTTGCTTGGGGCCTCACCCGCCTCTTTCTGCGCGTCACCTCCTTTCGCTGCCCCCCGTTGGCCCCGCGACGGACATCGCGCGCTTTTGGGTCGCAGGAGGCCCCGGCGCGCGCTTGTCCCCTAACCGACACACGATGGAAGGGCTTCTGAGCGTGATGGATGATTCAGCTTCTCAGTTATGTTAGACGCGCCAGCCTCGCCAGAGTTCCGTACAATCTGCAAG
>DAOUDQ010000328.1:0-4217 GCA_034431045.1 Dehalococcoidia bacterium
CCCATCGTACAGCGGCTGACCAGCGCTGGCTCCCCTCAGGCGGCCGAACAGTGCCAGGCGGTTCTGGAGGAACTCATTCGGCAGGAGCAGCAAGAGATCCTCAACGCCGTTGCTGGCGAGGGCTACCAGTGCCTCTGGGAGAGAACGCGGTAGGCTCATGCGACGGCACGAGTTCGAGAAGCTGGTTCTCGAAGCCCTGGCCAAGCTACCCGCCGAGTTCCAAGAGCACCTGCACAACCTGGACGTCGTGGTCAAGTGGCGCCCCAGCCTGGCGGAGCGGCGCCAGGCCGGCAGTCGCTACGGCGATGCCCTCTTCGGCCTCTATCTGGGTGTTCCCCTCGGCGAGCGAGGCGCCTACTACAACATGGCTCTGCCCGACAAGATCGTCATATACCAAGAGGCCCACGAGCGGCTCTTTGCCAGCCGGGAGGAGATGGTCGAGGAGGTGCGCAAGACTGTGCTCCACGAGCTCGGCCACTACCTGGGAATCGATGAAGAGCGCCTGGAGGAGCTAGACCTGGGCTAGAAGGAGGTTGCCCATGGCGTCGACCGGGAAAGTTCAACCCACCGCGCCACAAGCTGGCATTCTGGACACGCTGCGCCGACCCAGGATCGTACTCATCCTGCTGGCCACCTGGGACATCGTGGGCGCCCTCATCCAGTTCCTGTCCGGCAGCTTCCTGTTCGACCTGGACGGCAAGGCTGACGGCATCCTGGCAGGACGGGCTTTCAGCGCCTCCATGGTCATCCCCGCCATCATCTACCTATGGGCGGCCCGCGACCCCAAGCGCTATCGTCAGGTGTTCTGGCTGGCCCTCATCGAGCAGGCGGTGGCCTTCGTCAGCTACTTCTACCACTGGGGCGCTGAGGACATCGGCCTAGAGGGCGTCATCCTACCTGCCGCCATATCCGCGGGACTCATCTTCCTCGTCTTCTTCAACCTGTTCCAGCCCCGCGAGGAGGTACCCCTGCCCAAAGCGCCCCCAGCCCCATCGCCTGGACCGCCGCCTATGCCTCCTGCCTAAGGGCGCGCAGGAGCCACAGAACCTCGGCGCTCTCCTCCAGCACCGATGTCCACTGGAGAGCCTGCCACAGGCTGTCGCCGCGGGCGTAGCTTCCATGCCCGGCCACCACCACTATCCTGTGCTGCCGCAGTGCATCGGCCAGAGCCTGGGCCACATTCTCCCCCCTGGGGACGACCGGCACCATCCCGAGATAGTGTTGTCCCTCCAGATCCTGGGGCCGGATCTCATTGCCCATCAGCGACAGGGCGATGGCATGGCGAGGATGGGCGTGGACGACCGCCTCGGCCTCGCTGGCGGCGTAGATAGCCTGGTGGAGGGCCAGGTCCATGGATGGCTCAACCGTGGGCTCTAAGCCCGGCCTCACCTCTACCAGGTCTCCCTCCGCCAGGTGACCCAGGGGGCTGCCGTGGCTGGTGATTATCAGGCGCCCGCCCTGGCGAACGCTCATGTTGCCCCCGTGAGAGGAGACAAGGCCAGCGGCATACAGGTCCCGCCCCACCTGCTGGAATTCCTCTAGAAGCGAGGACATCACCGAACCCCTAGCGCCTTCCCAGGCGTCGGCCGACCAGCAGCAGGCGGGCCACTCCCTCGGCGGCATCGGCCACCAGTTTCGCCGCCTGGGCCATGGCCTCCTCAACCGACATCGCCCGCGGCGTAATGGCCACCTCTGCATCGAAGGCCTCGCCCAGCGCTGGCCCGCAGTCCTCCGCCAGCGAGCCGGCGATGGCTATCACCGGCAGGCCACAGCCCTTGGCCAGCCTGGCCACCTCCAAGGGCGCCTTGCCGAAGCCGGTCTGGGCATCCAGCCGCCCCTCGCCGGTGAGCGCCAGGTCGGCGCCCTCCAGCTTCTGCCTGAGCCCCACCGCCTCGGCCACAAGCTGGGCCCCTGGAACGAGTTCCGCCCCCAGAAAGGCAACCAGCCCGGCTCCCAGGCCGCCCGCCGCACCAGCCCCCGCCAGGTCGAGCACGCGCACCCCCAGGTCGCGCTCGATGACCTGAGCGTAGTGTCTCAGGGCAGCGTCCAGCTCTCGCGCCACCTCTGGCGTCGCCCCCTTCTGCGGGCCGTAGACAAGGGATGCGCCCTGCGGCCCGCACAGAGGGTTGAAGACGTCGGAGGCAGCCAGCACCTGGCACTGTGCGAGGCGAGGGTCCAGGCCCGACACCTCGATGCGGGCCAGACGAGCCAGGGCAGCGCCCCCGGGCGGCAGTTCCTGGCCCGCCTCGTCCAGGAGGCGGGCACCCAGGGCCTGAGCCATGCCAGCGCCGCCGTCATTGGTGGCGCTGCCCCCTATGCCGACGATGATCCGATGGCAGCCGGCGTCCAGAGCGGCCCGAACGAACTCGCCCGTGCCGTAGGTAGAGGCGATGCGGGGGTCGCGCTCGTCCTCAGTCAGCAGGGTCAGGCCGGAGGCAGCGGCCATCTCGATGACGGCGGTATCGCCGTCAATGATGCCCCAGGCGGCCTCCAGGGGCCGGCCCAGGGCGTCGTGGGCCGCTGCCGTCATCCGCCGACCGTTCTTAGCCGCAGCTACCACCGCCTCCACCGTGCCCGGCCCGCCGTCGGCCATGGGCACCAGCTCCAGGGTGGCGTCGGGCAGGGCTCGCCGCAGGCCCTCGGCCATGGCCTGAGCGGCCTGGACAGCGCTGAGGCTGCCCTTGAACTCCTGGGGGGCGAGAACGATCTTCATGGCACCGCAGCACCCCTATTGTAGCGGCGAACAGGGATAAGGGGAACGATAGCAGGATAGGAGCAAACGATGAGAACCATCCTTGGGAAATGATGCTGCAGTCAGCGAGAATGTTGGTTGGTCAAAAGGCCGGACCCCCTTGGGCGATGGCGAACACGGCCTGGCCATTGATCTCGGCCTTGGCCTTTTCACCGCAGGCGACCCGCAGGAGAAGATCCAGGATCTGCTCGCCGACCTGGCTGGCGCTCTTTCCAGCCAGGATGGTTCCAGCGTCGAGGTCGATGTCGTCAGGCATGGCCTCAAAGAGCTCAGAGTTGGAGGCGATCTTGATCACCGGCACGGCTGGGAATCCCACCGGGGTGCCTCGGCCGGTGGTGAACAGGATGGCCTGGGCCCCGGCCGCCGCCATGCCGGCCAGGCTCTCGATGTCGTAGCCGGGCGTGTCCATAACCACCAGGCCCTTCCTGGTTGGTCGATCCCCGTAGTCGACCACCTCCCGGATGGGCGAACTGCCGCCCTTGGTGATGCAGCCCAGGCTCTTCTCGGCAATGGTGGTGAGCCCCGATTCGACATTGCCGGGGGCCAGAACGGCATGGGCGAGAGGCCCCAGTATCTCCCGCGCCCGCGCCTCCTGCCGCTCCACCTTCGCCTGGAGCTTGGCGGCCACCTCCTCGCTTTCCGCCGATTTGAGCAGCGGCCCCAGGGCGCCGATCATCTCGGTGGTCTCTGCAAGGATGACCGTGCCGCCCACCTCCACCAGCCGGTCGGCGGCCTTCCCCACCGCCGGATTGGCAGTGAGTCCGGAGAAGGTGTCCGAGCCGCCACACTCCAGGCCCACCATCAGGTCTGCGGCCGTGCCCCTCTGGCGCGGCAGCTTCTCCAGTTCGCCAAGCAACCGGCGCGCCAGGGCCTCGGCCTGATCCGCCGCCTTCCTCGACCCGCCCACCTCCTGGATGACCACGGTCTCCACCGGCTTCCCGCTGCTGGCCAGGACGTTTTTCAACAGAGCGGCCGAGACCACCTCGCAGCCAAGGCCCACCAGCACCGCCGCCCCCACGTTTGGGTTCTGCACCAGGCCGGCCAGGGTCTTGATCTGGAGGCCCAGATCGGGGCCGCCACGGCCGCAGCCGTGAGCGTGCTCCACCGCCACCACCGCCGGCAGCCGCTGCCCGACCTCCCGCACCACCCCCGCCGCGCAGATCACCGTCGCCAGCACCAGGCAGTGGTTGCGGATGCCCATGCGGCCGTCCGCCCGCCGCCAGCCCTGGAAAACAAACTCTTCGCTCATCTCCCGCCCGCTAGATTGTGGGTGTGCACGTACTCGCCCGCTGCGATGTCCTTTGCGGCCCTGCCGATCTCCTCCCCGTAGCGGATTACCGCCCCACCGCAAGCGATCGGGCCGAGGGCCACCTTACTGCCGCGGGGAATGGCCTCGACCGCCTGTACCTCACTGCCGTCACCGAGGCGCACCAGGTCGCCCGCCTGAACGTCCGCGGCCACCACC
>DAOUDQ010000329.1:0-2039 GCA_034431045.1 Dehalococcoidia bacterium
CGAAGAGTTGGTGTCATAGCCCCGGTACGTGCTCAGCCCTCAGCACCGGGCTTTCAGCTTGTGGATAGAGGATGTGAGCGTTCGCTTCTCCGAATCCCTTCAAGTCGCATCCCTCGGCCTGTTGCAGGGCTGAACTCGTTCAGGAGTCAATTCTTCGTAAACGAGTCGAGGTCAGGCCATTGTTGGGGCGGGACACACCGCTGCGCGCTAACGGGGCTTGTACTTACCGGCACACAGGGCAGTTGTGCGCCTTGCTAATGAGTCACCACCCCTCGCGATTGTGAGGTCACTCGGAGCCCACGATAGGTCAAAGGAATCCATCAGCCACTTCGGGCGCATCAGGCCCTTAGCGTAGGCTTGGAGATGCATCCGCAAACCCCTAGTCCACCGGATCGGATCCAAGCTGGCCCCCCCATGCAGGACTAGCGCACCTTAGTGCGCCTTGGCGTGGGGTAAGCCCCCTCACTCTTTTGTCACGTTGCATCGCAATGTGTGGTGCCGAATCTTACTAGCCCCCCATGGCGGAGCATCGCGGGGGGGGAGGTGCTCCTCTCGCAGAGTCGGCACCACGCAGGAGCTATTATCCAGTACAGGCACATGCAGGTAGGCGCGCACCGTCCACCTATGTGTGCCTTTTTGAGTCTTCCGCTCATGCCAGGCCGGTGACCCTCCTCCACGTTGATTGACAATCCTCCTCGCCGATGTTATAATACCTGCCCTGCAGGTCTGTTTGCGTTGAGGCGAAGGGGGGACGGACATTGGAGCCTATCGTCATCACTGGCCTGGGGGCCATTACCCCCCTGGGGTTGACCGTGGAGGAGTTCTGGAGCAATCTCTGCGCCGGAGTCTCTGGAGTAGGGCCTATTACTCGGTTTGACACCACCGGATTCGCGGTGCGCATCGCGGCCGAGGTGAAGGGCTTTGATCCCCGCAACTACATGGGTTTCAAATTGACTCGAAGGACGGCCTCTGCCACCCAGTTTGCCATTGCGGCCTCTCACATGGCACTGCAGGATTCGGGCGCGAGCGTGACCCACAGCGATCCAACTCAGTGGGGGGTGGTGATGAACACCGGTGGGGGGCCGATCGCCGACGTCGCCGAGGCAGGACAGAAGATCGCTGAAGAGGGGCCCCGGTGCCTGGGGCCCTTGTTCGTACCCAGCATTATGCCCAACGCTCTCTCCTGCTTGGTGTCCATTGCCACCGGGGCCCGAGGACCGATCCTGACCTGCGCGGTGGCCTGTGCCAGTGGTAACTACGCCTTGATAGAGGCGACGCACATCCTGCGCCGGGGAGATGCGCAGGGGGTTATCGCCGGCGGGGCCGAATCCGCGATTGCACCTGTGGCTTTTGCTGCGCTGGGGCGGATGGGTGCGCTGGCCATATACAATGACCGCCCCACCGAGGCCTGCCGTCCCTTTGCCAGAGACAGGCAGGGGTTCGTCTTCGGTGAGGGGGCGGCAGCTTTCGTTGTTGAGCCCCTGAGCCGTGCCCGCCAGCGCGGGACGCACATCTATGCAGAGATCGCCGGGGGCGCCCTGACTGGAGATGCCTACCATGTTGCCGCTCCCCGTCCCGACGGCGAAGGGGCCGCCCAGGCGATGCGGCTGGCGCTGGAAAGGGCGGGGATGCAGCCCCAGGAGATCGATTGCATCAGCGCTCATGGCACCGGCACGCGCCTGAATGATGCTGCGGAGACCAAAGCGATCAAGGCCGTGTTCGGCGAGCACGCTTACCGCCTGGCCATCACCGCTACCAAGTCCATGCTGGGCCACCTCCTGGGGGCGGCCGGGGCCGTGGCAGCCCTGGCAGCCTGTCTCACCCTCCGGGACGGGATCATACCCCCCACCATCAACCTGGACAACCCTGATCCGGAGTGCGATCTGGATTATGTGCCCCACAAGGCCCGCCGACAAGAGGTGGGGGCTGTGATGGTCAATGGCTTCGGGTTCGGCGGACAGAATGCGGTGGTCATCCTGCGCCAGCCACCGCAGGCCTGATGAGATGGGGAATGGCGGGACAGAATGTCAGGGGCCGGG
>DAOUDQ010000330.1:0-7534 GCA_034431045.1 Dehalococcoidia bacterium
ACCTCTTCTTTTCTGCCAGGATGGTGTCTTCTTTATTTGCGCCAGGATCAAGATATATGAGGAGACGCGCCGTCGCAAGGGCGATGGGAGTGTCAGACCACCACCGCGCTGGCCCTGCCGACGATGGTCTTGGTGTCGTCGGCCTTCTCGCACCATATCTCCAGGTGGGCCCGCTGGTGGGAGCCCTCGGGCGTCAGCTCCTTGATGACCCCGTGGCAGGTGACCTCTTCGTCCGTCCAGAGGATGTTCACCAGGCTTACCGACATACGGCCGCCCCGGTACCAGCCCTCGCCGAAACGATTGGTGAGCATCTCCGACAGGAAGCAGATGGACATCATCCCCTGCACCACGATGTCGGGGAAGCCCATCTTGCGGGCCTCCTCTACATCGGTGTGGTAGTTCTTGTGAGGGCCGGAGAACCGCTGAGACATCTGGCGAGTTACGTACTTGGAGACGCAGGGGATCTCCTCGATGACGTCGCCCGTCCCTATCTCGAACTTGCGCCCGGCCGCCTTTGCTCCCTCCTTGCTCTCTAGCATGCCCCTTACGGATTCGTCGATCAGGAATGCCTGGTGGGCGCGGCCACGGCTGAGGATGCGGCCGTCGGGGCCGAAGAAGCTGACCTCATTCACCACGTAGTCGCGGTCCCGCTTGACGTAGCGGTCGACGATCAGCGAGCGGCTGGCAATGCGGTCGCCCACCATGACGGGGTGGAACAGCTCCCAGTCCTGCTTGGCGTGGAGGTTGCCGTAGATGTTCTTTAGATACCAGCCGCCGTAGGTAAACACCTCCGAGTGGCAGATGAGGGCAGGGGCCACCGGTCCGCCGAATGGCGAAGGGTCAAAGTACCAGGGGTTGTGGTCGCCGGTGACCTCAGCATAGTCCTGGACCATCTCGCGGGTGATGGTGAGCTCGTGGCTGCCGTAGTCGCGGCCCACGTAGATTTCGTCTTCTGCGATGGTGGCCATGGCGGGACCTCCTGTTCGAACGTCTTGTCGCCAGCGAGCGCCAGTGGCAATCTTAGCCAATTGGGCCAGCGGTTAACAAGCCGCTGTAATCGCGCCGCCCTTTCTTCACACCTCGTGTGTCATGCACCTATCCGGACAAGACTCCGGCAGGCCCACTTCGCTCCCGCGGGAGACCAGCGAGGGTGCGTCTGCTATAATGCCGACGGTATCCCTTGGAGAGGAATGAAGATGGCTGTATTGCTCGTCTCTTCCCTGCGGCCTCTCGTGGGCAAGACGGCCGTCTCTGTGGCCATTGCCCGGCGCCTTGACCAGGACGGCTATCCCCTGAGGCTCGCTCGACTGGCAACGGCTGAGCCAGACGAGGCCGCTCAGGCCGACGCTCGCTGCTTTGCTTTCCTTGCCCTCTCTGCCGAAGAGAGGGGCCAACCCCTCTCCCTGGGCGAGGTCGCTGAGCTAGCCAAGGGAGCTAGCTCCTCCGATAACGTCTTCATTGTAGAACTACCAGCGGGCTTCCCCCCAGGTGAGGCGATTCAGACCCTGGGCGGCGTGGTGGCTCTGGTCGAACGGTCCGCCGACCTGACCGTCGACCAGGTGGCCGCCCTTCAGAAGGAGCTGGGGCACGCCTTCGCTGGCCTTGTCCTCAACGCCGTGCCTCGAGCGCGGACGGCGGCCATTGTCAACACGCTGGCTCAGAAGGGGATCCCCACCCTGGCCCTCCTCCCCGAGGACAGATTGCTCTCGTCGCCCAGCATCGGTGAGATGGCCCAGGCCCTACAGGCCGAGACGCTCTTTGCCGACGGCTGTACAGAGGAAGTGATAGAGCGTCTGACCATCGCTTCCATCAGCGGCGACCCCGGCCAGGACTACTTCGCCCGCTTCGGCCGCCAGGCGGTCGTCGTGCGCTGCGACAAGCCCGACCTCCAGCTAGCTGCCCTGAACGCCGGCAGCCGCTGCCTCATCCTCAGCGGTGGCCGGATGCCCCTGGCCTACGTCAGCGAGCGGGCGGAAGCGGAGGGTGTTCCCCTGCTCATCACTGGCAAGGGCACAGTTGCCGCCCTTCAGGCTCTGGAAGCTCTCTACCTCAAGAGCCGCTTCGGCCCTCAAAAGGCGGAGCGCATCGGCCAGCTTACGGCCGAGCACCTGGACTACGATAGGCTCCTGCGGGCGCTGGGGCTGGGTCAGAAAGGGCCGAGCGGCAGCTAGAAGGAGCTAGCCTCAGGGCTCCAAGGAGGTCCGGGGCGAGGCAGCGCGCCGCCTCTCGGGGCTCTCGACAGCCTCTTCCTCCTGAGAGACCTCGCTGACCTCTTTGTGGGGCGAGGCGGCGGCCAGCGCCTTCTGGGTCATGCAGTAGGGGCAAGCCACCCAGTTGAAGTTCAGGGGGCGGCCGCAGCTGGCGCAGGGCTCCTTGAGTTGGGTGCGGCAATAGGGGCAGATGACGAAATCGCCGCTCATGTAGCGCTTGCAGGAGGGGCAAATGCCCTGCTCCTCCAGCTCCTGGAGAAGGGCCTCCTCCTCCAGCGAGCGGGCGTAGGCCTCGGCCAGCGTCTCGCCCGGTCGCAGGATCATGTATATGAACCAGCCCGGGATGTTAAACACCAGGACGAGGAGGACAGCCACTATCTGGAAGGCAGTGTCGCGGGTCCTGTCGCGGATGTCCCGATATGTCCAGGCTATGATGCCTATCCAGAGGACCAGCACGTAGGCCCCGGCAATGGTGGCCGCCAGGGTTGCTACGTTTTCCCAGTTACCTCCTGGCCAATCCATGCTCCTGCCCCCGTCTCCTAAGCTGGCCGATTATACCACGCCTTCTCTGGCAGTGTCATCTCAGGATCGCCCTGGCGATGTAGCCCCTTTGAGGATAAACTGGAATGGACTTTCCTAGTTGTAGTCCTCATGAAAGAGACGACCAGAGCCGCTGACATCAGAGAGACTGAAAAGCTGCGCCTGAGCCTGACCGACATGGCCTTCCAGGGAGGGGCAATCGGCCGCTGTGACGGCCAGGTGGTGTTCGCCGCCTACGGCATCCCCGGCGAGGAGGCCGTGGTGGAGATCGAGCGGCGCAGCAAGGACTACCTGATGGGCCGGGTGGTGGAGGTCCTCTCTCCCTCGCCCCACCGGGTGGAGGCCGCCTGCCCCTACTTCGGCAGCTGCGGCGGCTGCCAGTGGCAGCACATCGACTACCCCTTCCAGGCAGAGCTGAAGGGCCGCATCGTCGGCGAGCAGTTGCGCCGCATCGGCAAGTTCGAGGAGCCACCGGTAGCAGCCACCGTGACAGCGGAAGAGCGCTGGCACTATCGCAATCACGCTCGCTTCAGCGTCGACCGCCAGGGCCAACTGGGCTTCGTTGGCCTGCTGAGGCGTCGCTTCGTTCGCATCGACCACTGCCGTATCATGCATCCCTGGATCAACGGCGTACTGGAGCGGCTCCAGGGCAAGTGCGCTGGCCTGCATCAGGTGGCCATCCGCTACGGCGTCAGGACGGAGCAGGCCCTCATCCACCCCTCGCTGAAGGAGATCGACGATTCGGTTCCGTCGGGCCAGACCTCCTACGAGGAGGAGCTACTGGGCAAGCGCTTCCGCATTTCGGGCGCCTCCTTCTTCCAGGTGAACAGCCGCCAGGCAGAGGTGCTGATAGAGGTGGTGCGCGAGAAGCTGGCCCTTGCCCAGGACCAGCTACTGCTCGACGCCTACGCAGGCGTGGGCACCTTCGCTGTGCTGCTTGCGCCCTACGTCAAGAGGGTGATAGCCATCGAGGAGTCGCCGGCGGCGGTGGCCGATGCGGTGATCAATCAGGCGGGGATCAAGAACATCGTCTTCTACCAGGGGAAGGTGGAGCAGATCCTGCCGGAGCTGCGCCGGCGTCCCCAGGCCGCCATCCTCGACCCGCCCCGCGTGGGCTGCCATCCCGATGCCATTGTCGCCGTCCTCAAGCGGCCGCCGGCCAGGCTGGTCTACGTCTCCTGCGACCCGGCGACCCTGGCCCGCGACCTGCGCGCCCTCTGCCAGGGCGGCTATCGCGTCCAGGAGGTGCAGCCGGTGGACATGTTCCCCCAGACCTTCCACATCGAGTGCGTGGCGACGCTGGTGCGAGGCTAGATGACGCCTCAGTTCATCCTCGCCTCTCGCTCGCCCAGACGGCGGTGGCTCCTCGCTCACCTGGGCATTCCCTTTCGAGTGGTCATCCCCCAGCTGGAGGAGGACATCGCCCCCGCTACCGCGGGCAAGCCCGAGGAGGTGGCCGAGGCCCTGGCCCTGGCCAAGGCGGAGGCCGCAGCCAGAGAGCACAGGGAAGGCATCGTCATCGCCGCCGACACCATCGTGGTGGCCGGCGACACCATCCTGGGCAAGCCAGCGGATGGTTCAGAGGCTGCGGCCACACTCCGTCGCCTGAGGGGAAAACCACACCGCGTGATCACCGGCCTGGCCGTGGTGGACGCTGGCAGCGGCCGGCGGGCAGCATCGCATGTGGTCACGGCGGTGCGCATGCGCCGCTACAGCGACGGCGACATCGCCGCCTACGTGGCCCGTGGCGAGCCTCTGGACAAGGCCGGCGCCTACGCCATCCAGGACCAGCAGTTCCACCCGGTCGCCTCCTACGACGGTTGCTACTGCAACGTGATCGGTCTGCCCCTGAGGGCGCTAGTCAACCTCCTGAGGCGGGCAGGGCTCGACATAACGCCAGATAGCCTTCAAAACCTTCCGGGGGAGTGCGCAGCGTGCCCGGTCGTCGTTGAATGACCCCGGCGGCGGGTGCTAGAATGCGGCCGGGGAGGGTGCATGGACGTACTGAGCGGGCTGAATGCGGCTCAGCGCCAGGCTGTGGAGACCAGCGAGGGGGCGCTCCTCATTCTGGCCGGGCCCGGCAGCGGCAAGACCCGCGTCATCGCTCATCGCATCGCCTACCTCATCGCCCATCAGCGCGTGCACCCTCGCCGCATCCTGGCCGTTACCTTCACCAACAAGGCCGCCCGCGAGATGCGCGACCGCATCTTCGGCCTGCTGGGTGCCGACATCGGCCGCGACATAACGCTTGGCACCTTCCACGCTGTGTGCTCCCGCATCCTGCGCGTCGACGGCGAGCGGATAGGCCTGTCGCGGGCCTTCGCCATCTACGACGAGGGCGACCAGCTCGCTGTGGCCCGCCAGGTGATGCAAGAGCTGGGCCTGGACCCCCGCCGCACATCGCCCCGAGCCGTCCTGGCCACCATTTCGCGGGCCAAGAGCGAGCTTTCCACCGCCGAGGCCTACGCCCACCTGGTACGCGACTACTTCCAGGAGGTCGTCTCGCGGGTGTACGAGCGCTATCAGGAGGCGCTGGAGGAGAATAACGCCGTCGATTTCGACGACCTCTTGATGAAGACCGTTCAGCTCTTTCGCGACCACCCCGACGTCCTTGACAAATACGCCCAGCGCTACCTGCACATCCACATCGACGAGTTCCAGGACACAAACATCGCCCAGTACGTGCTGGCCCGCCAGCTCGCCAGCGGCCATGGCAACATCTGCGTGGTGGGTGACCCCGATCAGTCCATCTACACCTGGCGGGCGGCCGACCTGCGCAACATCCTCAACTTCGAGCGGGATTTCCCCAAGGCCAGGGTCGTCTACCTAGAGCAGAACTATCGCTCCACCCAGACCATTCTCGATTCGGCCCACAACGTCATCAGCGTCAACCGCCAGCGCAAGGAGAAGAATCTCTGGACGGAGAACGAGCGTGGCTCGCGGGTGGTGGTGCACGAGGCCTACGACGAAGAGGAGGAGGCGGCCTTCGTGGCCGAGGAGGTGGAGGCCCTGACCAAGGACGACTCCTACTCGTCGCGAGCCCTGGCCGTCATGTACCGCACCAACGCCCAGTCCCGCCCCTTCGAGGAGGCCTTCGTCCGCCGCGGCATCCCCTATCGCCTGGTGGGGGGCACCCGCTTCTACGAGCGGCGGGAGATCAAGGATCTCCTAGCCTACCTGCGCCTGGTTCACAATCCCTTCGATGCCATCTGCCTCCTGCGGGTGATCAACGTGCCGCCGCGAGGCATCGGCCAGCGCAGCGTGCAGGAGCTGAACCGCTGGTCGAGGGAACTGGAGATACCGCCCTACGCCGCCCTCCAGCTCCTGGCCGAGCAGGAGTCCGCCTCTGACGCAAAGGAGGGCAGCGACGGCGGGCAGACGCCTCACCCATTCCAGAAGCGCATCGCTGCCGCCCTCCTGCGCTTCCTGGACCTGCTGAACGAACTCATCAAGGAGGCGCCCTCGCAGAGTCTATCGGAGCTCTTGGACGCCATCATCGCCAGGGCTGACTACCGCCGCTACTTGCTGGAGGACTTCGCTGATGGCGAGGAGCGGTGGGAGAACGTGCAGCAGCTGCGGGCGGTGGCCAGCCAGTACGACGAGCTGGCCCCAGCCGAGGCTCTGGCCCGCTTTCTGGAGGACGCGGCCCTTATCACCGACATCGACGAGTATGACGAGAAGGCCGACGCCGTGACCCTCATCACCCTCCATGCTGCCAAGGGGCTGGAGTTCCCGGTGGTGTTCATCGTGGGCATGGAGGAGGGCCTGCTGCCCCACATGCGTTCCTACGACGACCCCGCCCAGATGGAGGAGGAGCGCCGCCTGTGCTATGTGGGGATGACGCGCTCGCAGGAGCGGCTGTACCTGGTGCGGGCCTTTCGCCGCACCTTCGGTGGCCACAACCCACCCTCTCGCTTCCTGGCCGACATACCGCCGGAGCTGGTGACCACCCGCGAGCGGATTCCTGCAGGAATGCCGGCCCGCGAGAGGTTCGCCCTTGGCCCGCGGCGCAGCGACGAACGCCCCAAGCGGCTCGATGTTACCTTCGCCGCTGGCGACCGCGTGCGTCATCCAAAGTTCGGCGAGGGCATCGTGGTTAGCTGCGAGGAGCAAAAAAGCGGCGACCAACTGGTGATCGTGGCCTTCAAGGGGGAGGCGGGGATCAAGCGCCTCCTTCTCAGCTTCGCGCCCCTAGAGCACATATCGCCGGGCGAGGGCTAACCTCATCCAAGATCAAGCCATGCTCCCGGCTGTCGCCAGCGAAAGCCCGAACCAAAGCCTCAGTTGTCCCTTCTACAGGAGTGCCGCCACTCCCGTTGGGGAAGAAAGGAGGAAACATGGTGCCATTGCTTGTGACCACGGGTGACATCGATTGGGAGCGCATTACCGATTGGCTGCTCACTCATGGCTTGCGCATACTCCTGATTTTGGTCCTGGCCTTCGTCGCCGACCTTGTCCTGAGGGTAGTCGTGCCCCGCATCATCCGCCCGACGGTTGCCCGCCAGATGAAGGACAAGCCCGAGGAGGAGATCGAGCAGCGGAGCCACACCCTCGTTGCCGTGCTTCAGGGGTCAGGCCGATTCGTCCTGGTCATCTGGGCCTTGTTCACCATCCTGCCCGAGCTGGGGGTCAACGTAACGCCCATCCTGGCCAGCGTGGGCATCGCTGGCATCGCTCTCGGCTTCGGCGCCCAGAGCCTGGTGAAGGACGTCATCAGCGGCCTGTTCATCCTCATCGAGAACCAGTACAGCAAGGGCGACGTGGTGACGGTGGCCGGCATCTCC
>DAOUDQ010000331.1:0-3131 GCA_034431045.1 Dehalococcoidia bacterium
GCCGCTTCAAGCCTGCCCATCGCCGTACTCCGTAGCTTCTCTGCTTTGGCCTGCAAGTCCTGAAGCTCCTGATCGGTCAGAACAGCAGACAGTTCCTCGGCAAGGCGATTTGCGACGGGGAAGGCCTCTTTGAGCTTGCGTTCGCCCTTCTCGGTGAGGCGAACCCAGGTCTTGCGACGATCACGCCTGTCAAACACCCTCTCCACCATCCCCGGGTCTTCCAGCCTGTCCACCAGCCCAGTTATCGTCTGGCTGGCCTTGACCATGGCTTGCCCTATCTCGCCGGTGGTGAGAGTCCCGCCCCCCTTTCTTAGGGCAGCAAGGAGATGGAGCTGAGGAAGAGAAAGGTTATGGGGCAGAAGAGCCAACTCGGTCAGCTTGTAGATGGCGTTGTAGGCCTGATAGATCGTTACCCATTCAGCTAGGCCCCTGGCACCCTTGAGCTTGGTCTGCCCTGCTTCTTGCTCTCGCGTCGTCATGACGTCAGCCTCCTCTTGTGCCTTTGGTGTCGCTGCTAGCGCCCCCATCCTACTCGCAGGCGCGAGAGTTGGCAAGAGAAGAAGCTATCGCCACCCCGAACCACACGATGGCGTTGGCCAGCAGTCGGGCCGGCGTGTCGGGCCAGAGGTCTTCAAGCTCGACACCGCCGTCCGTAATGTGACCTCCGGCTCTACCTTTCAAGAGCCCCCCAGCGTCATCGAGGTACCTTAGCGGCTGAGGGAACAGAAGTGGCTACCCTCCGCCCCCAGCGGTTGCCCTCTAGTCCCTGAACGAGATCATGTCGCCGAAGTACTCCCACTTGCCATCGTGAGCCCTCAGCATCCTCATGGCTTCAGTCGCCAGGTGGTCTGTCGGGCTGAGAGTGATGGTGATGCCCGGCAAGGTGAGGTCGCCCTGGTAGTCCTTAAAGGAGTGAACGGCGTCCATCAGGCCCTCTCGCGTGAGGTTGTCACAGGTCCTGCTCAGGGTCTCGACGGTCAGGAACGCCACCGCGTGGCCGACGATGGTGAAGTTACCGGGGGGGAAGTCACCGTACTCCTTCATGATCCGATGGTGCTCGGCTACCGCCGGGTCATCAGTCCAGTCCGACAGCTTGTTGCCCTGAAGAGTGATGACCCCCTCCATGAGCTCCGGCGAGACATACTGGAACATCATGGGGTCAGAATTGACGTAGCCGATGAAGAACTGGGGATGCCAGCCCAGGCGGTCGGCCTCCTTGATGAGCTGAGCACACGATGGTGGATTACCGGAGCCGAACACCACTTCTGCGCCGGCATTCTTGAGGTTGATGACCTGGGACCGGATGCTGACGGCGGTGATCTCATAGCTCTGCTCGGACACCAACTCGTTCTTGGCGGGGTCCAGGCCATTCCTCAGGCCGGCCAGCTCGTCCTTGCCGAAGTCGCTGTTCTCGTAGAGGATGCCCACCTTCTTTCCGGGCATATTCTCCGAGATGTACTTGCCGACGATCGTTGTCTCGACATAGTAGTCCGGCAGGAGGCCAACCGACCAGGGGTACTTCTCGGGATCCGCAGCCCATTTATGGGCCCCCGTCATGATCCACAGGTCGGGCACCCCCTTTTCGTTAAGGTCCTCCCAGACGGCCGAATGAGCGGCCGTCCCTATGCCAGCGATGATGGCGAACACCTTGTCTCGCTCCAGCAGCTTCTTGACCGCCTCCACCGCTCCCGACGGGAGGTACTGATCGTCCTCCACCTTGAAGACGATCTGGCGGCCGCAGACGCCCCCCTCCTCCGCATTGACGTACTCGAAGTAGGCTTCGAGGCCCCCGATGACGGGGGCGTAGGCCGCCCCATAGGTGCCGCTAAGGGGGCCATGCTGTCCCAGGACTATCTCCGTGTCGGTAACGCCGGGGACCTCCGCCGAGGCCGTAGGAGTGCCGGTCGCGGTAGCGGCAGTGGGGGTCCCTTCCTCTTCCTCCTCGCAGGCCACTGCCAGCACCGCCAGGCATATGCCGAGGAGCAGGGTCATGCCCACGCTTGCCATCTTCATTGCGCTGCCTCCATGCTCAATATCGTCTATGCCCGGATCTTACTCGCAGCCGCGAGGGTTGGCAAGGAGGAGGGGCAGAGCGTGCGCGCATGGTCCCCATGTGCATACGTGGGGGCTGAAGGGCGTTTCGGTGTCACCCGGGGTTTCTGCGTCATCTGCCGGACATGAGGATGGCAGTCAGAATCAGCGGCGCCCCCTCTCTCCCTTCAGCCATCGGAGGCAGGTGACCGTCAGAACAAATGAGGGCTAGTCGGGGGGAGCCTATTGTCTCGGAAGCAGCCCTATGGGCAGTGCGTCGACGGCGCTCTCCGCTAGGCCCTTGGCCCAGTGGACGTACCGCTGGCTGGTCTCCAGCCTGGCGTGACCCAGGTCCGCCTGTAGCTGGTAGGCTGGCGCACCGCCAACTGCCGCGAGGGTGGCGAACGAGTGCCGCAGCCAGTGGGGCGACACCGGCTTGTCAATGCCAGCCGCCTCAGCAGCCGTGGCTACCAGCTTGTGAAGTCCCCTCGTGGTGTAGGGCTTCTTGCCCCGGCCAGCCAGGAGCGGCGTCCGATCACGTCCGTCCAGCTTCGTCGGCAGCCCTTTCCGCTTTCGCTCCTCGCACAGCAGGGCGAAGAGGTCGTCCCTTACCTTCACCACTCGTTCCTTGCCGCCCTTGCCCACCACAAGGAGGCCGAGCCTACCCTCCGGGTCCCGGAAGAGGTGTCGCCACTGAGCGGACGCCAGCTCCGAAACCCTCAGGCCCGTTAGCAGCAACGTCGCGCAGGCGGCGTAGCACTGCGGAGAGACCCCACGAGCGGCGTGCAGCAACCTCTCCGCCTCCCCTTGGCCCAGGTAGCGTGTCATCGAGGTGAGGGCCACTCTGGGCCGCTTCAGCGCGTCAAGGGGCGTCTGCGGCATGAGACCCTGCCCCTGGCAGTACTTGAGGAATGAGCGTACCGCCGAGATGTGGTGCGCGCGGGAGGCAGCCGACAGACCCGATAGGCTGCCCAGGTAGTTCGCCGCGTCCGCCACCGTGATCCTGCCTACTGGCTTGCCCACCGCTTCTAGGAAGCGCCCGACCGCCTGAGCGTAGGAGCGGGCCGTGTGTTCCGACCGAGGCCGGAGTGATTCTACGA
>DAOUDQ010000332.1:0-4413 GCA_034431045.1 Dehalococcoidia bacterium
CCTCTCGTTTCGGCCAAACGTCGGCCCTAGTACTCCATCTGCGGTGGCATCTGCGGCACCGCCGCCGGCGCCTCGGGGATCTCCGTGACCAGCGACTCAGTGGTAAGCACCAGCGTGGCGATGGAGGCGGCATTCTCCAGGCCGCTGCGGGTCACCTTCACCGGGTCGATGATCCCCCGCTCGAACAGATTGCCGAACTCACCTTTGTCCGCGTCGTAGCCAAACTCGGGGTCCTTGCTCTTGCGGACAGCCTCGGCCACCACCGAGCCCTCCTGGCCGGCGTTCTCGACGATGATTCGCAGGGGCTCCTCCACCGCCTTCTTGAGGATGCGCACGCCGGTCAGCTCGTCGGCGCTCAGCTTCTTCTCCAGCTTGTCCAGAGCCGCTACCGACCGCAGAAGGGCGACACCGCCGCCAACCACGATGCCCTCCTCAACGGCGGCGCGGGTAGCCGAAAGGGCATCCTCCACCCTCAGCTTCTTCTCCTTCAGCTCCACCTCGGTGGGGGCGCCCACCTTCACCACGGCCACCCCCCCGGCCAGCTTGGCCAGGCGTTCCTGCAGCTTCTCGCGGTCGAACTCGGACGAGGTATCCTCTATCTGGGCCCTGATCTGCTTAATGCGGCCCTGGATGGCCTCGTCGCTGCCGTGCCCCTCAATGATGACCGTGTCCTCCTTGGTGGCCACCACCCGCCGGGCGCGGCCCAGATCGGACACCTGGGCGCTGTCCAGCTTGCGACCCATCTCCTCGGTGATGAAGGTGCCGCCCGTGAGGATGGCGATGTCCTCCAGGATGGCCTTGCGCCGGTCGCCGAAGGAAGGGGCCTTCACCACCAGGGCGTTGATGGTACCGCGCAGCTTGTTCACCACCAGGGTGGCCAGCGCCTCCCCGTCGCAATCGTCACAGATGAGGATCAGGTTCTTGGTCACCTGAAGGATCCGCTCCAGAACGGGAAGGATGTCGGCCACCGCCGATATCTTCCTGTCGGTGATAAGGATGTAGGGGTCGTCGATGATGGTCTCCATGCGCTCGGGGTTGGTCACGAAGTAGGGCGAGACGTAGCCGCGGTCGATCTGCATGCCCTCCACGAACTCCGTCTCCATGCGAATGCCCTTGCCCTCCTCGACGGTGATCACCCCATCCTTGCCAACCTTCTCCATGACGTCGGCAATGGTCTCGCCGATCTCGTTGTCGTGGCCGGAAAGGGTAGCCACCTGAGCGATCTGCTCCTTGCCAGCCACCGGTCGAGCCATGTCGCGCAGGGCTTCCATGACCGCCTGCACGCCCCGTTCCAGGCCGTGCTTGAGGGCCATGGGGTTGGCGCCGGCGGCCACGTTCTTCATCCCCTCGCGGACGATGGCCTGAGCCAGGACGGTGGCGGTGGTAGTGCCATCGCCGGCGACGTCATTGGTCTTGGTAGCCACCTCGCGGGCGAGCTGAGTACCCAGATTCTCGAAGGGGTCCTTGAGTTCGACCTCCTTGGCCACGCTGACGCCGTCGTCCACCACTGCCGGCGGGCCGAACTTCTTCTCCAGCACCACGTTGCGGCCGCGGGGCCCCAGGGTCACCCGCAAGGCATTGGCCAGGGCGTCCACCCCGTCCTTGAGCTTGCGCCTGGCCTCCTCATCGAAAACCAGCATCTTGGCAGGCATGCCTCTCCCCTCCTTAACCTGTCCCTGACGAAGAGATCATAGCAATAACAGCCGCTTTCTAGCTTTGCAGGCGGGCCAGGATATCGCTCTCCTTAAGAACCAGGTACTCCTCCTGGTCGCCGGGCAGGATCCCCCGCGGCACCTCCTGGCCGGAGTACTTGGCGAAGAGGACGCGCTCGCCCACCTTCACCTCGATGGGAACGCGCTTGCCGTTCTCATCCAGGCGGCCGGGCCCCACCGCGACCACCTCGCCCAGCTGAGGCCTCTCCTTGGCGGTGTCGGGGATGACAATGCCGCTGGCCCGTACCTCCTCCTGCATGATCTGCTTCACCACGACGCGATCGCCATAGGGAACGATCTTGGCTGACGGACGCCTCTTGGCTGGCATAACCATCCCTCCTTTGCAAAGCTACTTACTTAGGACAGAGAATTTAGCACTCTCCTCGGAAGAGTGCTAAATTGCCAATCGCATAGTAGCCCATCGTCCCTCTGCGAGCAAGGGCAAAAAGTGGCAAGGAGAGCAGGAAATCTGGATTCAGTTTCTATGTGGGCCTATTTTCTTATACTGTCTCGCTCAAGCTCCCGTAATCTAACTAGGACGGCCCTGCATCCACTCGAGCCCCGGCCCTACCCCTTGATCTCTTACACGGAAGCGTGTAAGATCCTTGGGCAATGGCGGCCAAGGGGAGGGGAAGACGAGGGCCTGGGTGGAACGCCCGGGAGGTGAGGGCCCTGCGCGAGCACCTGGGCCTGACTCAGGAGCAGATGGCTGCGGAGCTGGGCGCCCGTCAGCAAACCATCAGCGAGTGGGAGACGGGCCGGTATCAGCCGCGGGGCACCTCGGCCCGCCTCCTGACCCTCATCGCCGAGCGAGGAAGCTTCCCCTATCAGGCCGAGGGTCAGGGGTCAAGGGTCGAGAACCAGGAGCAAGATACGGATTGAACACAACGCTTTTGGGTCAGCGAGGCCTCGATAATGAGCGCGCGGACGCGGCCAACGAAGGGGCCCAGCCGCCCGATTGCCACTCCCTGTCCCCTGCCCCCAGCGAGGCCGAGCTCGTGCGCCTGTGGGAGGGACAGCGCTTTCCCTCCCAGGCCCTGGTCAGCGGTGACGGTTGGCCCCTGCAGGTCGTCTTCCCCGGCCGACCCTGCTCGAGGGGGGCCGGCCCCGACTTTCGCGACGCCGTCATCGAGCTTCGCGGCCGCCAGGTGCGAGGGGATGTGGAGCTGCACGTGCTGGCCAGCGCCTTTCGCCGCCACGGCCACCATCGCGACCACGCCTATGACAACGTCATTCTCCACGTGGTCTTCTGGGACGACAGCGATAACACCTGTCTGGCCTCGGGCCGGCGGGTACCGGTGGTGGCCCTGGGCCCTTGGGTAGCCCGGCGGGCGGAGGAGTTGCAGGCTTGGCTCTGTCGGCCTGCTCTCTGGCAGGAGCCATGCTGCGGCGCTAACCAACGGCTGGGGGCGGAAGCGGTGGCCGCCATTTTGGATGACGCGGGCGACTGCCGCTTCCAGGAGAAGGCGGCCACCTTCGCCGCCGCCCTGGCCGAGGAAGACGGCGATGAAGTCCTCTATCGGGGTATCCTGGAGGCCCTGGGCTACAGCCAGAACCGGGAGCCCTTCCGCCTGCTGGCGCGGGCCCTGCCTTGGCGTCAGCTCCGCCCCTGCATCCGAGCTCATCCACCGCCGGAGCGGGTACTGGCCGCCGAGGGTGCCCTCCTGGGCAGGGCCGGCTTTCTCGGCCCCTTGGCAGGAGACCTGGGCGCGCTCCCCTCCTGGTCGGCCAACAAGAACGGGGTGGGATCGCCCCCCCTCTCCTGGTGCCTGGCGGGCATCAGGCCAGAGAACCATCCGGCCCGGCGTCTGGCCGGCGCTGCTCGCCTCTTGGTCCGCTACCTGGGAAAGGGGTTGTTGGCGGGCCTTCTGGAGAAGGTAGCGGAGGCGTCGGCGGAGGGGCCTCGGGCGCTGACGACAGCCCTGCGGGTGGACGATGGCCTTATCGGGCCTGGCCGCGCTGACGAGATAGCGGTGAATGTGGTGCTGCCCTTCACCCTGGCCTGGGCCCAGGCTAGGCAAGACAAGCCCCTGGCCCAGGCGGCCCTGACCCTCTACCAGCGTTACCCAAAGCTCTCCCCCTACGGCATCTTGAGAAGGCTGACCGCCGCCCTGGGCCCAGAGCTGACTGCGGGGGCCCGCCGCCAGCAGGGGATGCTCCACCTCTTCCACCGCTACTGCCGCCAGGGCGGCTGCAACCGCTGTCCGCTGGCGTAGAGGGTCGAGGGACAGGGGTCGAGGGGCAAGTATGTGGCGGGCCTTGCCATCGTCTGCGGGTGAAGGTAGGATGGGCTTCGCCCCGACCGGCGGCGGTCAGGACGTAAGGGCGAAGTCTGGAGGATGGGCTATGAGACCGAAAACGGCTTTTCTACTAGTCTTGGCTGGCTTGGGTGCGCTGGTGGCCGGTTGTGGTGGGGGCGAGGAGGAAGCACGGGACACACCCCCTACCAGCCCGTCGCCTACCAGCGAGGAGACGCCCGCTATTTCCCTGCCCGACCCTCGCCTCAAAGGGGAGATGACCTTGGAGGAGGCGATCCTGAAAAGGCGGTCCAGGAGGGACTTTGAAGACTCCCCCCTAACTCTAGGGGAGGTCTCCCAGATCCTTTGGGCTGCCCAGGGCATCACCGACAGAGCAGGGCTCAGAGCCGCTCCTTCGGCAGGAGCACTTTACCCCCTGGATCTCTATTTGGTGGTAGGCAAGC
>DAOUDQ010000333.1:0-2255 GCA_034431045.1 Dehalococcoidia bacterium
GTTGCCTGGGCGAGGGCTGCAAGTACTGGCCGATGGTCAGAATGCCACAGCCAGCCGCCAGCAGGTCAGCCATAGCCTGCAACAGTTCTTCGCCAGTCTCCCCCAGGCCCACCATCAGACCGCTCTTGGTGGGGATGGTGGGATCGAGGGCCTTGGCCCTGGCCAGAAGCTCCAGCGAGCGCTCGTAGATGGCCTTGGGGCGCACCCGTGGATAAAGGCGGCGCACCGTCTCCAGGTTATGGTTGAGGATATCGGGCCGCGCCGCCATGAGCGTGGCCAGGGCCTGTTGCGAGCCCTGGAAATCGGGGACGAGCACCTCCACGCTGGTGGTCGGCGACAGGCGGCGAATCTGGTGGATGGTATCGGCGAAGACGGCCGCACCGCCGTCGGGTAGGTCGTCGCGGGTGACAGAGGTGATGACGGCGTGCCTCAGGCCCAGACGATGCACCACCTCGGCCACGCGCAGGGGCTCGTCCCTGTCCAGGCCTACCGGACGCCCGCTCCGGACGGCACAGAAGCGGCAGGCGCGGCTACACACGTCGCCCAGGATCATGAAGGTGGCGGTGCCGGCCTGGAAGCACTCGCCGATGTTGGGGCAGCGGGCCTCCTCGCAGACGGTATGGAGGCCCGAGGCTCGCAACATGGCCTTCAGGCGCAAGTAGCGCGGCCCGCCAGGGAAGGGCACCTTTAGCCACGCTGGCTTGCGCGGCCGCTGCTCGCTCGTCAGGGGTTCAGTAGCCATCAGCGTTCCCTATGATAACATCGGCAGGCTGCCACCGCTGGCGGAGGCTGTGGTCTTCATCGGAGGCAATTGGACTCAAGGAGAGGGCCCAACGAGGGCTACTGGGTGCATGCCAGCCGCGACTGCGTCTTGACGATTGGCTACCCCCCACGAGCGGCGGCGGAAAGCTCGCAGGCCGGGGGCCTAGCCTCCCAAGGTCCTCTTGCGCTAAGATGATGCCACGACAGGGGGGAGGTTGACGCCATGAGCGCCAACGAAGGCAAGGAACACGTCCTCCGAATGGCCAAAGAGCAGGATGTCTAGTTCATCCGTTTGTGGTTCTCCGACATCCTGGGCAACCTCAAGAGCGTGGCCATCACCGTGGAGGAACTGGAAGAGGCTCTGGAGGAGGGTATCGGCTTTGACGGCTCCTCCATCCTGGGCTTCGCCCGCATCGACGAGAGCGACATGGTGGCCATGCCCGACCCCAATACCTTCGCCATCTTCGCCTGGGGCCCCGCTGAGAACCGAGTGGCCCGTGTCTTCTGCGACATCCTTCTGCCCGGGGGCCAGCCCTTCGAGGGAGACCCCCGCTATATCCTCAAGCGCAATCTTAAGCGGGCTGCCGACCTAGGCTACACCTTCTACGTTGCCCCCGAGCTAGAGTACTTCTACTTCGCCAATCCCGAGGGCACCACCCTTTTGGATAAGGGCGGCTACTTTGACCTCACCCCCCTGGACGCCGCCACCGACCTGCGGCGAGAGACCGTCCTGGCCCTGGAGGAGATGGGCATCGGTGTGGAGGCCAGCCACCACGAGGTGGCCCCCAGCCAGCACGAGATCGACCTGCGCTACACCGACGCTCTCACTATGGCCGACAACACCATGACCTATCGCCTGATTGTCAAGGAGGTCGCCCTCAGGCAGGGCGTCTACGCCACCTTCATGCCCAAGCCCCTGGCCGACCAGAACGGCAGTGGCATGCACGTCCATCAGTCCCTGTTCCGGGGCGAGCGCAACGCCTTCTTCGACTCGAACGATAAGCATCACCTATCGGCCATCGCCAGGGGCTACATCGCCGGCCTGCTCCGCCACGCCCGTGAGATAACCATCGTCACCAACCAGTGGGTGAACTCCTACAAGCGACTGGTGCCGGGCTATGAGGCGCCGGTCTATCTCTCCTGGGCCCTACGCAATCGCTCCGACCTCATCCGTGTGCCCGAATACAAGCCGGGCAAGGAAGAAGACGTGCGCATCGAGTACCGCGCCCCCGATCCAGCCTGCAACCCGTACCTGGCCTTTGCCGTGATGCTAGCGGCCGGCCTGGAGGGCATCGAGAAGGAGTACCCCTGCCCCGAGCCCGTGGAGGAGAACGTCTTTCAGATGACAGCGGAGGAGCGGCAGAGGCGGGGCATCGCCCACCTGCCGGGCAGCCTCTTCGAGGCCATCGAGCTGGCCGAGCAGAGCGAGCTACTGCGGCACTGCCTGGGCGAGCACCTTTACGAAATCCTTCTCAAGAACAAGCTCATCGAGT
>DAOUDQ010000334.1:0-7863 GCA_034431045.1 Dehalococcoidia bacterium
CCGGGAGGACTTGATAGCCTTGTGCGACAAATGGGGCCTGCACTGCTACTGGGCTCCTGCCTGGATTCACGCTTCCCTTTTGGAGTACGTGACTCGGATCGTACCCGCCGAACAAATAGCAAAGAAGTTCGACATGATCCCGCCGTCGGCGCAGGTGGCCCTCCTTCGTATGGGCTTCGAGCCTGGCCGGGCCTCCGCGAGACAGATTCGGAACAGGTGGCGCCGCTACGTACAAGACATAGTACAAGGCATAGATCGGGACCCTCCGGATGAGCCGCGGCTTGTGCCGCCGCGCTTCATAATTGACGACCTCATCTCGGACTGGCAAAGGGACGAACGGCAAGACCACCTTTACCGTCGGCATGTCCGGACGCATGGGAGCCCCACCAGCAACAACATAATCCGCGTCGAGGTAGAATATCAGCCCTGGCCCGTTGACGAGTGGCAGGACGTGCAGAAGCGGATACTGAAGGAAGCGCGGCGGCGCAGGGACGAAATCCGTAGGGCTTGGGTCAAGGCCGGGTGGAGCCTACGGGACAAAGAGCCTAAGTTGCCAAGAAATGTCCGTTGGCTGTACGAACGGATCGCCTTGGGGCTTACGCCTCCCCGCAAGATGCAAGCGCTTGCCAGAGGCGATGCACCACCCGAAGACCTGGAGGAATACGCCAACGCCAGCGAAGGCTTCGAGTTCACCTACCGAGACGCCACTTCCAAATTAGCAAAGGAAATGGGAATCTCACTACCGCGAGGCGCGCCCCGAAAGCACGAAAAGTAACGAGTTTGCGCGCCGCTCCAGACTACTGAGTTTCTCCCCCCGAACCTAAGTTACTCTGAGCCCAGGTGGTATGCAGCTATGGGCTCAAGGCTTCTCTTCTCGCGGCGGGTCGATGATGTGGGCCTCCTTGTTAGGTTAGAGCGAGTCAGCCGCCGCATGCGGCAGGACGACCTTGCTGCCCTTGCGGGTGTCCTCCCTCAACAGGTTAGTGCCCTAGAGCGGAGGGCGTATCTCCACCCCGCTGCTCGCCGTCGCATTCTCGCGGCTGTTGGGCTGGAGGAGGACCTAGCTCAGCAAGGGGGACCGGCCTCGTGACCACCCCCGCCGACACCGTTGCCCAGAGACGCCATATCGCGAACCTACGCCGCAAGCTGGCGCTTATCCGCCACCATGCCGCCCAGCGTGGCCCGGACGGAAGGTCTCTCCAGGCGGTCAGGGCGGGGCACATTGGCGGGCGCAAGCGTGCGGACTCGTACCCTGGCGGGCCTCGTGCCTTTGGCCTGGAGTTGGCTCTGAGGCGGTGGTATCCAGACGGGGAGCCCGTTCCGTGAATGACACGCTAAGTCTCGCCCGTTACTACCGGGACACTGGGCTGTGTGTCATCCCTTTGCGCCCACGCGACAAGGTAGCCGCCGTGCCCTGGGCAGAATACCAGCGGCGGCTTCCGACTGGGGAGGAATTGGGCCACTGGTGGCCTGATGGCTGCGAGAACAACATTGGCGTCGTGTGCGGCGACGTGAGCGGAGGTTTCATCGCCCTGGACTTTGACAACGCCCTGAACCTTCGTAACTTCCTCGACGCCAACCCCGACCTGGAGCAGGCGACAGTCATTGTAAAGACTGCGCGAGGGGGCCATCTGTGGCTCCAAACACCTGAGCCCGTCCGCCCATTGCGGATTGAGGAATTTGGCCTCGACGTGAAAGGCGAGGGGTCCTACGTGGTTGCCCCGCCCTCGATCCATCCTAGCGGCAAGTCCTACGAGTTCGCCAACGACGCCACCCAAATACTCACCATCCGCCACTTCAGAACGTGGCTTGAGGAGCGCCTGGCTTACCTGGGTATCCCCTGGTATCCAGAGAACGAGCGGGCCGCGCAACTCTGGCGGGAGGTGGTGACCCAGGGGGCGGGTGAAGGCACCCGCAACGTCGATTTGGCCTCCCTCGCGGGCAGACTCAGGAAGGCTCTCCCGATGGACGAGGGGCTTGCCGTGCTGTCGGCGGTCAACGCCGTCCAGTGCTCACCGCCGCTGGGGAAGCATGAGGTCGAGGATATCGCCATCAGCATTTGGCGCTACGGCGGCCCTGAGTCTGTTACGGTGCCTTTCTGCGCTACCTCCTATGGCGACCTGGTGAACGGTGATGTACCCGCTATTGACTGGCTTGTTGACGGCATCCTGCCAGCGGGCGGCCAGGGGATCCTCGGCGGCGACGCCGGGGTTGGCAAGACTTGGTTGCTTCTATCCATGGCCCTCAGCGTGGCAGCGGGCATCCCCTGGCTGGACACGTACCCCACGAAGCAGGGCCGCGTCCTGTTCGTTGACGAAGAGGGCTCCGAGGCCCTGCTACGTCGGCGGCTCCACCGGCTGCACGTCGGTCTAGGGCTGGGGGATGACCTCCCGCTAGACTTCCTCATCGGGGCTGGCCTCAATCTGAGCGATCCGGCCAGCATAGACCGTCTACGGCCTCTCCTGGCTGATACTCAACCCATCCTAGTGTTCATCGACTCCCTCATTCGGGTTCACCGGGCCAATGAGAACGACGCGGCAATGATGGCTGGGGTCATGAGCGAACTGAAGGCTCTGGGGCGAGAGTTCGGTTGCGCCTTCATTCTCACGCACCACGCGCGCAAGATTAGCGCCATTTCCAACGCCGCGTCTCAGATGCTTCGGGGGACCACCGACCTGCGGGCCTTCGTGGACAGTCACCTCTTCGCCCGCCGCAAGAAAGCTGGGGACATCGTCATTCAGCACGAGAAGTCCAGGTTTGCCGAGCCTGTCCATGCCTTCGAGGTGGAGTTGACTGATGATGGCGACGCGACCGTATTGCGCTACTTGGGCGAGGTGGAGGGCGACTCTGCCAGCAAGCAGGAACAGGCGGAGGAACTAATCATAGGGCTACTTACCGAGGATGGTGAACTGGCCCGGCAGGACATTCTCAGCAGGGCGAAGGATGCGGGCCTGGGCGAGCACGCCGTCGATGGAGCGCTGGCAAGCCTCCTAAAGGAAGAGAGAATCAAGCGCAGGAAAGGCGCAAGGAATGCCTATTTCTATTCCCTGGCAGATGGGGGCTGACCGTCTCAGTTTTGCATCCCTATATATGCGCTGCAAAACTGAGACGGTGCTGATCCTTTTCCGGAGTCATTTGGGAAATCAGTCACCGCCAGAGCAGGTCCCGATGAAGAGAAGCTATGATGGCTGAGCAGGGCAAAAAAACCAAAGTTTTCACCGCCCGCCAGATTCAGTTCGCTCGTTGGCTTTGCCTGCCTCGAAACGTCCGTCAGCCTCGCACACAGCGGGCACTGGCCCGGGTCTGGGGCATGAACGAGTGCACGCTCTCGGAGTGGAAGCGGCTGCCGGGCTTCGCTGACCTGGTGCACGAGGAGACGATAGCCGAGCTGGGTAGCGGTTGGCCTCAGGTCGTCCACGCGATGATCCGCGAGGCGGAGAACGGCAGCGTCGAGGCGGCGAAGTTCGTGGGCAAGCTGGCCCGGCGCTACGGCGACAAGCTGGAGCTGACTGGCGATGCCGTCCGGCCGTTGAGCATCGAGATAGTGTGCGGCGAACCAGAAGCTCCCGCCAGTTCGTGTCATGATGAAGGTGGCAGGGTAGGGCGTTGATGCGTTTCTCCAAGGGCGCGTGCCCCGTGCTTTGGGGGGCGTTTTGTTATGGGCAGACGAACAAAGCTGACCGCTGAAGTCCAAGAAGGGATTGTCGATCTCATACGGCAGGGTGCCTATGACTATCAGGCTGCTAGGGCCAACGGCATTGACGACAGTACATTTCGCAGATGGATGCGTGCTGGTGAAAGAGGCAATCCGATATATCGCCCGTTTTGCGCGGAGGTTCGCCAAGCGAGGGCTGAAGCCCGCACTGCCGCCGAAATTCAAGTTCGCAAGGACAACCCACTAGCTTGGCTGCGTTACGGTCCTGGCCGCGAGCGTCCTGGCGAGCCAGGCTGGACAGAGAGCAGCAAGGTGGAGGTAAGCGGCGACGAGGCGAGGCCGCTGCGGATCACGTACGTAGTTGGGGATAAGGAGGCGCGATGACGCTCAAACTGCCCACCAGCGCTTTTCTCTAGATACGGGACTTTGCCGTGAATAGCCGTGGCCGTCCTGGAGGCCCAAAGCCCGCTGAGACGCTTGAGGAACGCTATGCGGATGACTCGCAGCTTCTGCGACTTTACAAGAGGAAGCTACTAAAGCCTGGATGGGCAGGCAAGAAGGATGCGGTAGAAAAGGAATACATCCGCAGAATGAAGGCTAGGCGTACAATGGCCGACCAGGCGGCTTGAATCTTGCCGCTGGCGGCAAAATGTCCCGCCGGCGGGACCGACTTTCAATGAGCGGCATACTCCTGCTGGAGACGTTGGCTGTCCTTCTGGTGGCAAGGGAGGCGGGTGTAGGTGACAACTCCCCTAAAGCTCTAGAGCAGACCCAGCAGAATGAGAATCTGCTTGGGTCTGGAGGCGAACCTGATAGAGGAAAAAAGGGGTAGGTGTCCCCAGCGAGTCAATTGACAACGAAGGCGTCGTGCGGCATGATCGAGTGGCCGAAAGGCCGAGGAGGGACTACCCCTTTGAGCCTCGTAGTAATCCTGGAAGCCAAGGACGGCATTGTCATTGCTGGGGACACTCGTGGAACTATCGGAGACCCGCGAGGACTTACCGCCATCTCGGATGTCCATCGTAAGGTCTTCCGGCTGACCTCCCATGTTGGCGTCGGGGTGGTTGGGTCAGCGGAACTGGGGTCCGCTCTCCTTGACCGAATGGAGGAGAAGCTGGCGGAAGCAGGCCACCAATACACGGACGACGTACTTCCGGCCTTTCGAAGCGAGATTCGGACCTTGTTCAATGACTGGTTCCAGCAGTTCCCCGTCGACAAGAGACCAGGAGTCCTCTTTGCCCTTGGAGGATACCGACAGGCCGAGGGCCAGGAAAAGGCTATGCTGTACATACTTGCTAGCCAAATGGACTTCGCACCTCAGTTGTTTGATAAAGGCTTCTGCATGATGGGGATACCTCAGTACGCGACATATCTGTCAAATCGATACTATGACCGGAAGATGAGCACAAGCGAGGCCACGGCGTTAGGTGTATACTTGATAGGAGAGACGGCGAGTCAAGACCCCAAGGTCGGAGGACCCATCCAGGTGGCCGTCATCACCCCAAAGCAAGGATACAGGGAGCTAAAGGACAGCGAGGTCAAAGCAATCCAATCTAAGAACGAGAGGCAGAACCAGCGTCTCAGGAAGTTCTTCTTGAGTGGGGAAAAGTGATGACCGCCCAACAGGAGTTTAGGAAGGTTGGCGAGTCGAGTTTCTTCTTCGTTGATATACGCGACTACCTCGTACCGGTGATCCAATTTGACCCAGTTCTGGCCAACCAGACTGTGGTATTCGAGCCTGAGCCGGTCGAGGAACCGCAACCTATCCCGGAAGAAGAGCAACAGCGCGGGCAGATGGAGCCTTCCGCCTTCACTTAGGCCACCCCATCGCCACCACGCACCACACGATGGCGTTAGCTGCTAGCGGGATAGCTCGTCAGGAATAGCAGCCGACAGCAGATTTCGTCAAGAAGCCGAAATCGAGGCCCACATGAGCAAGAAAGACTAGTCGGTAGATTCTCAATTGCTGGACGTATCGCCCCTCTCTTGTTCAGACGGCTCTACAACGAAGTCCTGAAGCCCGTCTTGAATAAGGCCAGCTAGTGCCTCGTCAGATATCACATCGGCGGGAATGAGTGCGCGAAGTTCCTCAACAAGACCTTCCAGCCTTCCCGCTAGCAAGTCTTTCATCTCGGGCGTCAGATTGTGGCCAAATGGGTGAACCTGTTCTGCTAATGCCCATTTCAGCTGAGCAGTGGTCACTTCCTCCGCTGCTATCTCCTCGTTCATGCCCTCGATGGGAGAACGGGACTTACGTAAGATTGCTGGCGAATCTACTGCTCCGAGAAGCCATTGCGCGAACCGAGCCATGCCGTTGAAGACATCCTCCATTCTGTCATACAAGGCCAACGTCATGGTGAGCTTCTCTGCCTCTATGTGTGCTCCAGCACCTAGCTGCCCGGTATTGGCCCGACGACTAAGGAGCATGAACTCCAGCCGAACCTGCTTCATCAGCTCACTATCGCCGAGTGATACCAGAGCACGGGTGTCATCATACAGGGCTTCAAGGGCCCTACGTGCGTCCGTCATTTCGAATTCACCACTCTGCGGGTCGATCTTTAAGTAGAGACCTTGCTTCAATGCTTCCGCAAGAGCGTTATCCCTCAGCGTTTGGGTCGGGTAACTCAGACCTATCATGCCTAGCGTCCCAACCTGCGGCGATGCCAACCAGATATCTTGCCCGAGATCCTCCTTCCGTATGATGATTCCCCTGCGTACGGACCGAGCCCACCGGTGTTTTGGAAAGACTGACCCCCTCTCCGTCTTCGTGACCGACCGAGACAGATTGTACACAAGCTCCCCCAGCAGGTTGTCCTCAACGAGACGACGCGCTACGTCAGTAGTCAGGCGCAGGACTACGCGCAAAGCATCGATGATGTCACGGAAATCGCCAAATTCATATATCCATCGCGAACCTGGGGATTCCTCATCCTCGATTTGCGTCTCTACTTCTCGAAGGAACTCGTCAGTAAATGAAGGGTCGACCAAGCCTGACGATCCTGCAGCGGGGCACCCGTCATCGCGCCACTGTTGTAGCGCTGTGGCCACGTCCTTACGAACGAAGGCAATAATGCGAAGAGGCCGTGTCCCAGCGGTCTGACTGGCGACCCGAAATTCCTGCCTGGTAACGGTGACTCGTTCGTCCTCCTCGTACCACGAGCCCCTTTCTCTTCCCACCAAGAGAATGTAGTAGTCGCTCGCGGCCACATTGGCAAAGCACGCCTCAAGAGTGCCTGTTTCGGGCCTTCGGTCAAAGTCGTTGTATTCGCTGAGTTGCACATCATAGCCCGCAGACTCAAGCCAATATCGGAGTGCGCTCCGAAGGTCTCGAAGGTCCCGAATCGTCGAGCTTATGAAGACCCTTGGCCTAGCGATTCCAAGTTCGCTCGTCTTCATGCCGCCCCCATCCTACTCGCAGCCGCGAGGGCTGGCAAGGGAAGAAGCCACGGCCATCGCCCCCACCAACCACACGCTGGCGTTGGCCAGCGGGAGGGTGAGCAAGCGTTCTCCTCCATGCGGCGGAGGTAGCGCCACAGGATGAGCTAAGGCCCGCCTCCTAGAGGGCGGGCCTTTTCTGGCATCGGCGGGATTGAAAGGGGGTGCAGCCCTTCTCTTCCCACATACTATTACGTTTGAGAGTGGCAAAAGGTTCGCCCTTTCCCGATGAAATTGCCGCTAAGATGGGAGGAGATTGCTCGCTCCGTATCTGGTCTCCAGTGGCTGTCAAGGAAGGCCCCATCCTACTCACAGGCGCGAGGGCTGGCTAAGGGGCGAGCCTGGAACCAAGAGGGGCTCACGTTAACGTGAACCCCTCTCGTTCTGTGTCCAACTGAGCTTACGGAACGATACAGATCTCGTCGGTTCCCTGGAACGCTGTACCGTCGTACAGATAACCGGTGACCGTAGCCGTTCCGTTACCGCCGTCGAAAGCGCCGTCCATGTCTTGTATCTGAACGATCAGGTCGTCGTAGCCGTCGCCATTCACGTTCTCGACATGAGCCAGGAACTTGCCGCTCTTGCCCGCCGCCTTGACCTCGAGGCTGTCCAAGCGCACGGTCTCAGGGTCGATCTGCGTTACGTCGAAGTCGGCGCTGCCGAGTATGGCCACCGGGATCACGCCGTGGTCATCATTGTTGAAGCAGTTGGGGTAGCTCCCCGGCTTGATGTCGATGTCGCCCTCAATCACGCACTCCACCGTGACGTCCACC
>DAOUDQ010000335.1:0-4175 GCA_034431045.1 Dehalococcoidia bacterium
GGAATACCCTATGCTCCTGCGAACCCACACCTCGCCCATGCAGATCCGGGTGATGGAGCAGATGCAACCGCCGGTGCGCATCGTATCGCCGGGCAAGTGCTACCGCCACGAGGCCACAGACCCCACCCACGAATGGATGCACACCCAGGGCGAGGGCCTGGCCGTGGACGAGAACATCTCCATGGCCGACCTGAAGGGAACCCTGTACGAGTTCGCCCGGCGGCTGTTCGGGCCCCAGCGGCGGGTTCGCTTCCGCTGCGACTACTTCCCCTTCGTGGAGCCAGGGGCCGACATGGCCATCGACTGCCCGCTGTGCGAGGGCCAAGGCTGTCGTGCCTGCACCAACTCTGGCTGGATCGAGATCCTGGGCGCAGGCATGGTCCACCCCGAAGTGCTGGCAAACGTAGGCTACGATGCCGAGCGCCACACGGGCTTCGCCTTCGGCCTGGGGGTGGAGCGGGTGGCCATGCTCCGTCACGGCATCGAGGACATCCGCCTCTTCTACGCCAATGACCTGCGTTTCCTCGAGCAGTTTTGAGGTGCCCCTATGAGAGTACCGCTCAAGTGGCTAGGTGAATATGTTGACATAAACCTTCCCCCGAGCGAGCTGGCTCGTCGTCTGACCATGGCCGGCACGGAGGTGAACGCCATCCTCACTACCGGCCGTGACTGGGCCAAGATCAGCGTGGCCGAGGTGGTTGACGTCTCCCCTCACCCCAATGCCGACCGCCTTCGCCTGGCCACCGTGGACCTGGGCGGCGAGCAGATGACGGTGGTGTGTGGTGCGCCTAACGTGGCGGCGGGGCAGAAGGTAGCCTTCGCTCGGGTGGGGGCAGAGCTGATCGACGGGCACACCGGCCAGCCTACCATCCTCAAGGCCGCCAAGATCCGTGGCGTGGAATCGGCGGGGATGGTCTGCTCCGAGAAGGAGCTGGGCCTGTCCGACTACCACGAGGGCATCCTGGTACTGCCAGAGGATGCCCCAGCGGGCATGCCCCTGGGCGAATATCTGGGCGACACCATCCTCGACCTGGATATCACCCCCAACCGGCCCGACTGCCTGTCTGTGCTGGGCATCGCCCGCGAGGTGGCCGCCCTCACCGGCGGCAGCGTTCGTGAGCCGCCAGTCGATTACCAGGAGCTGGGCCGCCCTATCAAGGAGCGCCTCAGCGTGGAGATAGCTGACCGCGATCTCTGCCCGCGCTACTGTGCCGCCCTCATCGAGGGCGTGCAGATCGGCCCGTCGCCGCCCTGGATGCAGGAACGCCTGCTAGCGGCCGGTGTGCGTCCTATCAGCAATGTGGTGGACGCCACCAACTACGTGATGCTGGAAGTAGGCCAGCCCTTGCACGCCTTCGATCTCTCCCTCATCAGTGGCCGCAAGATTATCATAAGACGAGCCCGTCCCGCCGAGGTGCTGGTCACCCTGGACGGCACCGAAAGGCCCCTGAACCGCGACATGCTGGTCATCGCCGACGCCAAGGAGGCGGTGGCGGTAGCGGGGCTCATGGGAGGGGCCGCCAGCGAGGTGACCGAGAACACCACCGCCATCCTTCTGGAATCGGCCAACTTCAACGCGGCCAATATTCGCCACACCGGCACTGCCCTCAAGCTACGCACCGATGCTTCTGCCCGCTTCGAGAAGGGCCTGAACCCCGAGCTGGCAATGGTAGGCATCAGGCGTGCCGTGCGGCTCATGCTGGAGCTAGCGGGTGGCCGGGCGGCCGAAGGCATCATCGACGTCTATCCAGGCAAGCGGCGGGAAACGCGCATCACCGTCACCCAGGAGCGGCTGCGCCGCGTCCTGGGCCTTCAGCTTCCTACCCCCCAGGTTCGCCAGACGCTGATTTCCCTCGGCTTCGGCTGCCGCTGGGTTCCCCCCGACCGCTATGTGGTGCGGGTGCCCTACTGGCGCACCGACGTGGGCATCCCCGACGACGTAGCTGAGGAGTTGGCGCGCATCATCGGCTACGACGAGCTGCCCATTACCGGCCTCGGCGGCGCGATCCCGCCGGCGCAGCCACAGCCGTCGCGAGAGCTGCGGGAGCGGGTGAGGGATATCCTGGCTGCTGCTGGCATGCAGGAGGTCATCACCTACTCCCTCACCAACCTGGAGAGCCCGGCCAAGGTGCTGCCGCCGGAGGAGCTGAGGCGGCGTCCACCCCTGCGGGTAGCCAACCCCATGAGCCACCAGCAGGAGTACCTGCGCACCACCCTCAGGGCGTCGCTTCTGGAGACCTTGGCCGCCAATCTGCGCCATCGTCAGGGGCGCATCGCCCTATTCGAGGTGGCCCGCGTTTACCTGCCTCGCCCCGAGGAGCTACCCCAGGAAGTGGAATCCCTGGCCGGCGCGGTGACTGGAGACCGGCCCGACCGCTGGGGCCAGCCCAGGGGCGAGCCGGTCGATCTCTACGATGCCAAGGCCTACCTGGAGTTTCTCTTCGACCGCCTGGGGCTCGCTGTCAGCTACCACGACGGCGAAGACTTCGCCCTCGTGCCCGGCCGAACCGCTGAGGTACATCTGGACGGCCAGAGGGTGGGCCTGGTGGGGCAGGTGCACCCGCGGGTAGCTGCCGCCTTCGATATCGAGCAGGACGTCTATCTATTCGAGGTGAACCTAGAGGCCCTCGTGCCCCACGTGGGCAAACCCCGCGTCTACCAGCCGCTTTCCCGCTTTCCGGCGGTGGAAGAGGACATCGCCATCGTCGTAGACGAGGGGGTAACCGCCGCCCAGGTGCAGGCCATAATCGAGGCCTTCCCTCTGGTGCAGCGGGCCGCCCTGTTCGATGTCTACACAGGGCCACCGGTGCCGGCGGGCAAGAAGTCGCTGGCCTACTCCATCGCCTACCAATCGCTGGAGCACACCCTGACCGACGCCGAGGTGAACCGAGAGCGCCGCCGCATCCTGGAGCACCTGTCGCGAGAGGTAGGGGCTGTCCTGAGGAGCTAGCGCCTTTCCGGCTGCCAGAACTTGTAGCCCGCCTGGCGCAGCAGGGGGATGAGGTGCTTCAGGGCCTCGCCGGTATGCTCCCCTTGAAGGTGCAGCGCGATCACTGAGCCCGGCCTCAACTCGCGAATCACCGTCTCCACGATCTCCTGAGCGGTGACCCTTTTCCAGTCCTCAGGGTCCACATTCCACCCGTAGATACGATAGCCCAGATCAGCGGCCACCGACTCCACCACAGCATTACCTTCCCCGTAAGGGAGGCGAAGGAGGTCGCGGCCGGCGCCGTGCTCAATCTCCCACCGGATCTCTTCCTCCGAAAGCTTGGTCAGGTTGGAATGGCTATAGGTATGGTTGCCCACGAGGTGCCCTTCCGCTCTCATCCTGTCGATGAGCTCCGTGTTCTGCTCCGCCCATTTGCCCACGGGGAAGAAAATGGCCTTCACCAGGTTCTCGTCCAGGATGTCCAGGATGGCCTCCACCTGGGCCTTGCTGCCCTGGTCGTCGAAGGTGAGGACAACGGTCCCGTCATCGCTGGACGTGATCATCGGTGGTGGCGAACCCTGAGTGCGAAACTGCCAGGAGAAATCCTGCGCCAGAGGATCGCCGGCCCGGGACATGCCCCCGACGCCGATTCGATAGGTGGTGCTGTACAGAAGGGCCCAGGGCTTCCAGACCAGCGTCTTGTCGTCTGGCCAGCGGAAGCTACCGGAGGCCTGAGGTTCCACCCTGAAGGCCTGCTCCACCGCCGCTTGATCCATCGGCCGGTCGAAGACCACCCTGACCTCGCTGAAGACGCGCTGGAGGCCGTTTTCGCCGGGCTTAGCGCTCACAACCGCTGGCGGCTCCACGGTGGTGAAGGCAAAGGAGTAGCGCTCCTGGCTGGGGTGGCCAGCCGAATCGCGGATGCCTGGCCAAAGGATCACCCGGTAGGCGCGGCCGGCTCGCAGTCGCTCGTGCTCCAGGATGAGCTTTCGCCCCTGCCAGCGAGGGCTGAAGAGGACAGCGGGCTCGATGGTCACCAGGTGGCGGGGGTTATCGGCCAGGGGGCGGTCAAACTCGATCTCGATTCGGGCTGTGGTCGACACCCCTGCCTGGCCCGGCGAGGGCGAGAAGCGAATGGCCTTGGGAACAGAGATAGTGCGGAAGGGGAAGCGTTTGCCGAGGATGGATAGGGTGTAGTTTGTCTCCGCCTGGAAGAGCTTGAGCCTGTGGGGATTGAAGACGACGG
>DAOUDQ010000336.1:0-11442 GCA_034431045.1 Dehalococcoidia bacterium
GTTGACCATCCCCTGATAAGCATCCAGGTTGAGCTGGCACAAGGGACAAACAGTGACGATACACTCCGCGCCGTTACTGTGAGCGCTCTCCAGTATCCGCAGAATCAGGCCCAGAGCCAGGTCGACGTTGGATATGCCCAAAGAGCCCCCACAGCAGCGGCTCTTGGCCGGAAAGGGTACGACCTCCGCCCCCAGGCTTTCTAGCAGTCCGTCCAGGGACTGAGGATTCTCCGGGTCGTCAAAAGCCACTCTGGGGCGAACCAGCAGACACCCGTAATAGGGAGCCACCCTTAGCCCATGAAGAGGATTCACTACCTTGGATGTGATGGCCTCAACGCCCACATCGTTGAGCAGGACGTCTACCAGATGCCGCACCCTCACCTTTCCCTGATACTCCAGGCCGGCTGCTCCCAAGACCTTGTCCACCTTCGGCTTCAAGAAGGGGTAGAGGCTGAGGTGAGAATTCACCCTCTCGAAGGTGCGGTAGCAGGCGGCGCAGGGCGTCACCAGATCGAGCCCCTTCTTCTCGGCCAGAGCCAGATTTCGGCAGGGGATGCAAATCGACTCCAGTCTGTCGATGGAGCTATAGGCTGTGGTGCCACAGCAGTTCCAGTCCTCGAGCTCGATCAGCTCCATGCCCAGGGAAGCGCTGATGGCCCTCACTGACAGGTCGTAGGCGACCGCGGTAGCTTTCAAGGAGCAGCCTGGAAAATAGGAGTACCGCTTCATTTCGTACCTCCCAGCGTCTGGGCTTCCTTCATGATGGTCCTGAGCTGATCGGTTCCCTTTATCCTTTCAGCCCTCAGAGGCAAGCGCCTGTGCAGGAGTAGCTTCAGCCCTACAGGAATCATCTTGAGGGCGGCCAGAGGATTGGTTCTCAGGAAGAACCTGCCCATCAGCCCCAGCTCGTGCACCCGGCCCTGCCTCTTCACAGCGTCAACCAGTGCCCTATGCATGGCGGGGGTAGATACTCTGCCGTTGGCTAGCCCCTCACGGGTGGCTATGCATTCCAAGACATGCATCAGCTCAGGTAGCTCGATACCCCTGGGGCAGCGTACGGTGCAGAGATGACAGGTAGCGCAACACCACATAGAGTTGCTGCTCAGGACCTCCTGCCGCTTGCCAGCCCGCACCAGGGCGATGATCTTGCGCGGCGAATGGTTCATCCACAGCACGCTGGGGCACGACCCCGAACACGTACCACACTGGACGCACCAACGGATACATTCCCCACCAGGCTCGGAAGCGATCGCGTCCACGAAGTCGTAGCCGTCCACGCTATAGCCCTCGACTGCTATCTGTTGGCCGTTCTTGCCCATCGGTATCGCCCCTCGTCGAATCTGATCTGGGTTTTCGCGCCGCCCATTTCCGCCATCGCCCCTACCTAGTCACTCCACTGGGCCAGCCTCGTAACGGGCGCAGTTCAAGCATGAATACTCGAGCTGGCCGCCCTTGGCTAGCTTCACCGGCGGCCAGCGGGCAGGTACGTTCGGCGATAGGCAGGGCAGCTACTCCTCTCGGCCAGCGAGTACCCCTTGATCTGCCAGCAAGCTGCTCCCGCTGCTTGTCGAGGGAGAGCGACTTCAGCACTCATATCTAAGGCGACTCGCTAAGTCCTGCCCCACCTCTGGCGAACCGGCGCCGGCGTGGCGGGGTACGGCGCTTCTGGTAGTAAGCGCTGATGATTTCCCGCTGCTGCATCAGCCTGGTTGTCCGAGCCTCCTCCGACTCTGCGCCAATAGGGCCGGCATGGCCGGGATTGAGCTGTTGCACCAGCAGGGGCGGACGCGGAAGGCCGCGGCGGTAAGCGCTGATGATTTCCCGCTGCCGCATCAGCCTGGCCGTCCGAGCCTCCTCCGACTCCAGGGCTTTTGCAACCGGCTCGTCAATCCTGAGAACGTGCACACGCTCGACCCAGCTCTTCGCCATTACCTTGTGGACCACGAAAATGAGCCTTACCGGGGCCTCCACCCTGGCCACACAGTCATACAGGCCCGAGACTGGTTCCACGTACTCGACCTCAGGCAGCGCCCACAGGTCCTCGAGCGCCTCGAGATACCCGTTGTGCCGGATGGCCTCCGACGCTTTAATCAGGAAGTAAGCGGTGGTTGCCATCTTCCTAACCTCCTACCTGCTGAACCTTCTTCAGGCCAATCTCCTCGACCCAACCCCAACCTACACCGCTGCCAACCACCTGCCATCTGAGCTAAGGCCTAATTTCGCTCTGGAGAAAGGACTTACGTGTGTTGGGGGCAAACGCCGACGAAAGGCTGAGGCCCCTACGCCCTTTGGCTGCGTCTGGCCCATTTTGCCTAGACCGTCCCGCTGCTTGAAGCGATCATCGGCGGGAGCTATGATAGTTAGTGGCTGAGGTGCTGGAGGAGCCTGCCATGGGCAAGATTAGGGTTCTGCTTGCTGAGGACCACGCGGTAGTGCGGGAAGGCACCCGTGAGCTTATGCGGCGCGAACGGGACATGGAGGTGGTTGGCGAGGCTGGCGACGGCGAGGAAGCCACCAAGCTGGCCGTGGAGCTGCAACCGGACGTAGTACTGATGGACATCGCCATGCCCAAGCTCAACGGGATCGAGGCTACCAAACAGATCAAGCCCCGTTGTCCAGCCACCGCTGTCCTCATACTCACCGCCTATGACAGCGACCAGTACATCTTCGCTCTCCTAGAGGCGGGTGCGGCGGGCTACTTGTTGAAGAACGTGCGTGGTCGCGAACTGATCGAGGCCATCCGGGCTGTGCACGCCGGCGAGTCCGTGCTTCATCCGGTGGTCACCCGCAAGCTCATAGACCGTTTCAAGGCGGTCCAGAGCAAGCCTGGCGAGGATCGAGCGGCCGGGCCCCTTACAGAACGTGAGCTGGAAGTGCTGCGGTTCGCCAGCAAGGGGATGACCAACAAGGACATCGCCAAAGGGCTCTCCCTCAGCGTGCGCACGGTTCAGTGCCACTTAGGAAACATCTTCAACAAATTGGGCGTAGGTTCGCGCACCGAGGCCATACTGTACGGGCTGAGAAGAGGCTGGTTCAGCCTGCAGGACGAGTTTGAAGAACCCTCCGCCTAGGCCCCATCCCCAGAAGAGGCAGAGATGAAGCGGCAGGCCATAGACCGGGTATCAGAAGCTATCCGCAGCCTCGAACTCTGGGTTGCGGTAGCCATGTTCATGGTGGCTATCCCCCTGCATTATCCGGATGAACTGCTCCCCTTCCTGCACATAGAGGACCCGGGCTCTGTGCTGGGTCTGGAGCGACACGCTATCGAGCGCGTCTTTATCCTCCTGCCCATCACCTACGTCGGCTTCCTGTTCGGGATGAGGGCGGGGCTAGCTGCCTCGGCATTCGCCCTCACCATCATGCTGCCGCGTGCTCTCTTCATCTCCGAGTATCGCTCCGATGCCCTGGTGGAGGTGGCTGGTGTGGTCGGCGCGGGTGCCGTGATCAACGTTGGCTTTGAGCGACTCCGCAGAGAGAGACAGCGCCGCGAGGAGGTGCTTTCGAGACTGCAAGCGGCCCAGCAGCAGCTTCAGTCGCAGCTCCGAGTCATCCAGACGAGCGAGAGGCAGCTCGCCGCCGTCAATGCTATCTCCAACATCGTCGGCCAGTCTCTGGAGCTGCGAGATATCCTGAACCTGGCCGCCGACAAGGTAATAGACGTGGCCAACGTGGAGACCATTTTGATATTCCTGATCGATGAGGCGGCCGACGAGCTTGTCCTGGAGACCTATCGGGGGGTATCTGAAGAATCCGCTGCCAGCGTGAAGAGAATGAAGGTGGGCGAGGGCTTCAACGGGCGAGTGGCTCAGACCGGGGAGCCACTGGTGGTAGAAGATGCCTCCCACGACCCCAGACTGGCAAGGGCAGTAGCGAGTCAGGAGAAGATTCAAGCCCAGCTTATCGTCCCTCTCAAGTCCAAGGGGAAGGTGCTGGGTACCCTCTGCGTGGCCACACGTCATCCCAGACGCTTTGCTCCTGAGGAAATAGATCTCCTTTGTGCTGGCGGCAACGTCATCGGCATCGCCGTCGAGAATGCCCGCCTCTACCAGGAAGAGCGGCTGATGGCCGAACAGCTGCGAATCTCGGAGAAGAACTATCGCGACCTGTTTGAAAGCGCCGAGGACGCCATCTGGGTTCAGAATTTGGATGGCGAGATCATCATGGCCAATGAGGCCTGTGTCAAACTCACCGGCTATTCCCGAGAAGAACTGATCGGCATGAATGTCAAGCAGTTTCTCTCCGGAGAAGCCCTTCAGCAGGCAAGGGAGATTCAGCGCAGGCTGCTCCGAGGCGAGGTGGTGGACAGGCCTTATGAAGGGCGAATCGAAAGTAAGGACGGGTCGGAGGCCAGCCTCAGTCTGAGCGCAAGCCTGATTACTGCCGACGGCCAGCCCAAAGCCTTTCAGCTTATCGCCCGAGATATCACCGAAGAAAAGCGTATGGAGGAGAACTTGCGCTTCTACCTCCACCAGGTCACCAAAGCCCAAGAGGAAGAGCGCAAGCGCATTGCCCGTGAGCTTCATGACGAGACCGCTCAGGAACTAGTGGTGCTGTCCCGTCAGCTGGACAGCTTGATTTCCATGCCGGGGAAGGTGTCAAAGCGGGACATCAAGCTTCTGGAGGAGGTAGAGGCACAGGTCGATAAGATACTGAAGGGTGTGCGTCGCTTCAGCCAGGACCTGCGGCCGTCCGTAATAGACGACCTGGGCCTGTTGCCCGCCCTGGAATGGCTCGTCTCTGACCTGGAAAAGCACTTCGGCATAAGTATCGGCGTGGCGGTGCTGGGCCCGGAGCGCCGCTTCTCCCCAGAGGTGGAGCTGATCCTGTTCCGCGTCGCTCAGGAGGCACTGAGGAACGTCTGGAGACATTCGGGGGCTTCGCGGGCTTGGGTTACGCTGGAATTTGGTGACGACAAGACCACCCTCAGCGTGAGGGACAACGGCAAGGGGTTTGAGGTGCCCCGAAGCATGGCAGACCTGGCCAGCGTCGGCAAGCTTGGCCTGGCCGGGATGGAAGAGCGGGCTCGCCTTGTCGGCGGCAAGCTGACACTAGAGTCAGAGCCGGGCAAGGGTACAACCGTAACTGTCGAGGTGTCGGCCTAGGGCAAGGCGATAGGCCCCCCAGCCGAAGTGAAGATCCCCTGGTAGCGCCGTCCTGTTCAGCGGACCTCACCGCTGTCTGATCCCTGGCCCTCCTGGTTTATTCCCCCTGCGCTGCCAGGCGGAGGGCAACACTTACACCGCCTACCGGAAGACCTGAGCATCTTCCAGCGCATCGCTCAGGGGGAGGGCTTTCCTCAGGACGTTCGGGCCATCACTCCTGCCCATATCTACGCCTACCTGGGGCGCTTCGTCTCCATGCGCCGTCCCAAAGCGGCAGAAGGCGACGAAAACCGTGATAGCCTGCTTATCGAGTAGAGCACATCAGCCCTCCCCAGCAGGCGGGCTTCCCAGTTTGAATTCTTAACATAGAGTGGTTAGAATGGGCTGCTGCACAGCACTAGCGGAGGTTCAAGGGAGGTTCAAAGGTTGGAGCAGGATATAGAACAACATCTGAAAGCCATAGGCGAAAGTTTCTTAGCCTTCAAGTACTTTGAGGCCGAGGCGGCGACAAGGCGGGCCCTGGAGGCGGGTGTGCCCAAGGAGGAGATCACGAAAATCCTCATGGCCTTATTCCTCGAGGCCTTGGAGCGCTACGAGACGGGCAAATACAGCATCGCTCACGTCACAGCCGCAGCCTCCATCTTTGAGGTGGGCTTCGAGCTGGCAAGGGCCGAGGTCGCACCCAAGGGCAAGGTGGTCATCGGAACACTGGGCTCCTCTCACTATCTGGGCAAGGACATCATCAGATTGCTGCTTACGGCGGATGGGTTCGAGCTCGTCGACCTGGGGGAGATAGTGTTCCCCGAGCAGTTCGTCGAGGCGGTAGAGAGGGAAAAACCTGACATTGTGGCCCTAGCCACAATGATCATAGCTTGCCTGCCCTTGCAGAGAGCGACGATAGGGCTGCTGCAGGCAAGAGGCCTGAGAGACAAGGTGAAGGTCCTCGTCGGCGGCGCCGTAACCTCCGACAGATGGGCGGCGGAAATAGACGCCGATGGCTGGGCCCCAAGGGCCCCCCAGGCGGTCGAGGAGGCAAACAGATTGTTGCGGCAACTGAAGGAGGGAGTCTAATGGCCGAGATGACGGGGAAAGAAAGGTTCCTGTGCTATCTGCGCCGAGAGAAGCCCGACAAAGTGCCGCTCCTGCACTGGTCGGTTGACCTGGCCCTGGCTCTGGCGGGCGTTCCGATGCAACAGTTCGCTCTCGATCCAGAGAAGATAGCGCTTGGCCACATTAGGTACGTGCAAAAATACAAGACAGACGTGTGCACTGTAAACACCGACCTGTGGTGGGCGTTCGAGCCCTTCGGGGTGGAAGTGTACATCACCGACAGCCTGATCTACCCCAAGAAGACCCTCGCCGACCGCAGGAAGCCGGACCCGAAGGTCTACCAGGAGCTCGAATATCGCGATCCTTTCGCAGGAAAGAGAGCCAAAGTACTGCTCAAAGCCGCCGAGATCGTTTCAGATGAAATCGGCGACAAAGTCGCCTTCAGAGAGGGGGGGTATGGGCCGGTCTCCAACCTTGCCCTCCTAGTTGGGGTGAAAGAGGCCTTGAGGGACCTGATCCTCTTTCCGGAGGCCGTTTTCGGGGCGGTAGAAAGAGTGATGATGGACTGGACCGTGGATTTCATCGCGGGCAGCCTTGAGCCCTGGAAAGACAGGCTAACGAATATCAACTGGGGTTTCGCCAGCCTGGATAGGGACCTGGCCCCCCCAGAGTTCAAGGAGGAGATAGCCCGGCTGGAGCTGGAGGCCCTGCAGAGGGTCAGAGACAGGGTGGGCCGCGATGTGCCGGTTACAACCCATTTTTGCGGCCCGAGGCCTGACCTCGATTTCGTGACGAAGACGTTCGGCGACGCCCTCGATGAGCTTCAGTTCTGGTGGCCCGGCTCCGAGTACTCCCTGGAGGACGCTGTGAGCAAGTTCGGCGATAGATATGGCATCGCCGCGGGCATAGACCACACTCGAACGTTGCTTATGGGCAGCCCTGCGGAAGTGGATGCCATGGTCAAGAGCGCCATGGACATCGCCAAAGACCGATGCAGCTTCGCCCTCTCATCCGGATGCGAGCTGGGAATAGGCACGCCCGAAGGAAACCTCAGGGCCCTGGCAGAGGCCAGGGACAAATACGGAACCTATTAATACCACTACATCAGGGCATCGACGGGCAAGGGCATCGGCAGATGCCCCCGCAACTCACACCCGGACACGGCGGGGGCACAGTATCAGCTAGTCCGGCGTACCCCCGATCCGAGAGGTGACGCTCTGGGTCCTCCGATTCGAGCTTGGCCTCGGCGTGCTGCACCAGACAGAGGCTCATGCCCTTTTCGCCCTCCTCGACTCTGTTGACTGGCCTTGGTCATCTCAGGCCACCATTCTCGGCTTCAAGACAACGGCGACAGCAACCTGAGCGAAACCAAGCCCACACGAGGGCGTCCAGGGCCTGGGCTCCCTGCCGCTGCATCGTCGGCCTCACATGAGCGTAGACATCTACGGTCACAGCCATCTGGCTGTGGCGTAGCCGCTCGGCGTCCACTTTGGAGTGGACGCCCCGGCCAAGCATCAGGCTGGCGGCGGTGTAGCGAAGGTCGTGAAAGCGGATACGGGGCGGTCCTGCCCGCCTCAGGAGCGGCTAGGCTTGGGCCAGAATCCGCTGCATCTCCTCCGCAGTGAAGGCGCGCAGGGTCTCGCTGGAGACGTTGCCCGCCCCGGCGATGCTGAACAGCCCGGCCACCATGGCCTCTTCGCTGGGCGCATCCACCACGGCCACTATGTCGTAGCGCCCCTGGGTCCAGAAGTGACCCAGCACCTTGAAGCCGCGCGCCTCGTTCTCCTTGCGTATCTCTGCGGCTCGTTTCACCGTGTCCTTGACCTTCTTGCGTCCCTGGTCGGTGAAACGATAGAGCGCGACGTAGGTAGGCATAACAGACCTCCTTCTGGTGAAAATTGGACTAGGTTCCCTGATTTTAGCACCGGCGGCCAGGCTGTCAAGAACGTGTCATCGAGGAGATCTGAAACCGAGGATCTCTTGCCGGTACGCGGCTCGGCCGCCGGTGAGCACGATCCGCCGGCGCAGCAGGTCGGAGCGGATAGCCTGGCCCCACTGCAACCCCCTGGCATAGCTGCTTGACTCACCCTTGCAGGCGGCGCTACAGTGATTCATCGTAGCCGTGCGCGGCTCCTGCATCGCCAGCGGGACTAGCCGTACACTCGATAGGAGGAATGCTTATGGCCATCTTCCTGGACTCGGCCGACCCCCGCGAGTCCGCCGAGGCGTTTGCCTTCGGCTTCATCGCTGGCGTGACCACCAACCCCAGGCTGCTTGCCGGGCAGGGCCCCGATTTCCTCCGCACGATCGAGGAGATCGCCAAGTGCTCCAGCGGCCCCATCTTCTACCAGCCACCGGCACAAACGGCCAAGGCCATGGTGGAGGAGACACAACGGGCGCACCAGCTTCTGGGCGACCGGCTGGTGGCCAAGATACCCTGCTGCCCCGACGGCTTCGTCGCCGTATCGCACCTTCGTGGGGACATGACTTGCGCCATGACGGCTGTCTTCTCCGCTGCTCAGGTCTACGCCGCCGCCTGCGCCGGCTGTCTCTACGCCCTGCCCTACCTCAACCGAATGACTCGCCTAGGCGGAGACGGCGCCGCCGTCGTCCAGCGCATGGCCGATATAGTGGCCATCACCGAGCTGGATCTGGTGGTGGCCAGCATCAGGAGCGTGGAGGAGATCGAACGAGCCATCGTGGCAGGAGCGGACCACGCGACGGTTCCCCTGGCTGTGCTGCGGGAGCTCATGGACCACCCCCTCTCCCGCCAGGCCATCGCTGAGTTCGCCGGGGCCGCTCGCGGCTTAGGGAGAGGACGGCGATGAGCCCCCAGCAGGAGCAGCCCGCGCTCGCTGCCGACAGGGGACCGGCTGCCCGCTGCCTGGAGCACATCCGCCACCTGTCGGTGAACATCGGGCCCCGCGGCTCCACGACCGCCGCCGAGGCGGCAGCGGCGGCCTACGCCTGGGGCGTGCTGGACAAGCTGCACCTGTCGCCACGGATGCAGCGCCTCACCAGCGCCACCTCCGCGTGGCGTCCCTTCGCCCTGGCTGTCACCCTGGCCCTGCTGGCCGTCGCCGTCTATCCCCTCGCCGGCCGCGTCACTGCCATCCTGGCCACCCTGCTGGCGGCCACGACCCTGGTCTCCGCCTACCTGGATCTGAACTTCACCACCAACCCCATTCGCTGGCTCCTGCCCAAACGGTCGAGCCAGAACGTGTGGGCCGTCATCCCGGCAGCGGGCACTCCCACCCAGCGGCTGGTATTGGTCGGCCATCTGGACTCCCACCGAACCCCCTTCGTCTTCCGATCGCCACTCCATCTCAGGGTCTTCCAGGTTCTGGTGACGGCGGGCTTCGTCAGCATGGCCGCCTTGGTGCTCCTGTACATCGCTGGCTCGATCGTCCAGAGCGATATCATCTACCTCATCTCGCTGGCCCCGGCGGCACTCTTGATCCTGGACCTCATCATGACCGTCCAGCCAGACATGACCCCCTACACGCCGGGGGCCAACGACAATGCCAGCGGCGCCGCCCTCGTCCTCACCCTGGCCGAGCGGCTGAAGGACGAGCCCCTGGCCAACACAGAGGTATGGGCCGTTAACAGCGGCTGCGAAGAGGTGGGCTGCTATGGAGCGGCCGCCTTTCTGCGCGAGCATCGAGGGGAGCTTGGGGACGCCTGCTTCATCGCCCTGGACACGGTGGCTGGGCCCGGTTCCGGCCCCTGCTACATCACCCGCGAGGGCATGACCAGGCCCTACCGCTCCGACCCCGGCCTGGCGGCCCTGGCCGACCAGATCGCCGCCGACCAGCCGGAGCTGGGCGCCTACTCCAAGGTGATGCCGCTGGGCTTCACCGAGGGCGCCATCGGTATCAAGAACGGCATGCCCAGCCTGACCTTCGTCAACCTGCGGCCCGATGGCGTTCTTCCCTACTGGCATCGGCCGGACGACGTCTTCGAGAACGTGGACGCCGATGTCCTGGCCCGCACCCAGGCCTTCGTCTGGGAGCTCCTCCAGCGCATCGACAGCAGGTAAAGCGCCCGTCTGCTAAGATAGAGACACGCATTCTGCTGCGCTTGCCTCGCGGCAGCGCCAGAGGTTGGTTTGCACGCTTCCCGTGACGTTCGCGTTATGTAGCACCTGTCCGCTGCCAGGCGGAGAAGGGGGTGTTCATGGCCGATACTCGCCCCACTAGTGAATCTGCAATCAACGACTTCGCCAGCTACGTGTCGCCCTCCAAGGTGGCGGCCTATCGGCAGATAGGCTTAGACGTTGTCCCCGGGCGCCGCGAGGGCGTGCGGGTCTGGGATCTGGACGGCAAGCGCTCCTGGATCGACTGTCGCTCGGCGGGTGGCGTATTCAACCTTGGTCATCGGCCACCCCGCATCATAGCCGCTCTGCGCCAGGCTCTTGACCACCTGGACATCGGCGATCACATCCTGATCAGTGAATACCGGGCGGCCCTGGCCAAACGTCTGGCCGAGCTGACCCCCGGCGACATTACCTACACTGTCTTCGGCGTGGGCGGTGGCGAGGCGGCAGACGTAGCCATCAAGCTCGCCCGCGGCTACAGCGGCAAGGCTGGCATTATCTGCGCTGTGGGTGCCTACCACGGCCACACCGGCCTGGCCTTGGCCGCCACCGACGGCTTCTCCAACAAGTTCGGCCCGCTGGCCCCTGGCTTCAAACGCGTCCCCTTCGGCAACATCGAGGCCATGGCAGAGGCCATCGATGACGATACCGCCGCGGTCATCATCGAAACCATCCCGGCCACGGCGGGAATGCTCATCCCGCCGTCAGACTACTTCCCCCGTGTGCGCGAATTGTGCGACGAGGCAGGCGTCCTGCTAATCGTCGACGAGGTGCAGGCGGGGCTGGGCCGCACCGGCCGCCTGTGGGCCATCGATGAGTACGAGGTGGTTCCCGACATCATGTTCCTGGGCAAGGGGATGAGCGCGGCCATCTACCCCATCTCCGCCACCTGCTACCGGCCCAGGCTCCAGGCCTTCTTCGATGCCGACCCCTTCATCCATATCTCTACCTACGGCGGCGCCGACCTGGGCTGCGTGACCTGCCTGGCGATGCTGGACCAGATCAGCGAGCCGGGCTTCCTGGCCCACGTGCAGCAGATGGGGCAGCGCTTCGCCGAGGGCCTGGCTGCCCTCAAGGGGAAGCACCCCGGGATCATCTCCGAGGTGCGCCAGCGGGGGCTGATGATCGGCCTGGACATGGCCAACGACATGTGCGGGCCCCTGATGGCGCGGGCCATGGGCCAGCACGGCGTGA
>DAOUDQ010000337.1:0-1687 GCA_034431045.1 Dehalococcoidia bacterium
GAGGCGCCACCCACCCTTCTCCCCCACCTGAAGCGCCTGGCCGTCCCCCTGGCCGACATCCGCGCCGTCTTCATCAGCCACTTTCACGGCGACCACTTCCTGGGGCTGCCCTTTCTCCTTCTGGAGTACCTTCACCTCACGCCGCGACGAGAGGACCTGCACATCGTGGGCCCACCGGGCATTGAGGAGATGATGGAAGGGCTGGCCGAGATGGCCTTCCCCAACCTCAGTCATGCCGACGCCGGCTACCAGCGCCGCTACCTGGAGGTCGAGGCGGACCGACAGCAGACGGTGGACGACCTCTGTTTCCAGGCCTTCCCCATGAAGCACGCTGGCGAAAAGCTGGCCTCCTTCGGCTACAGGCTGCGCTTGGCCGAGAAGGTGCTCGCCTACACAGGCGATACGGAGCTCTGCGACGAGCTGTTCGCCCTAGCAGCGGGGGCAGACGTGCTGGTGCTGGACTGTAACTACAGCCAGGGCAGAGGGCGCGAGCACTTGAGCTTCGCCGAGGTGCCGGAGGTCAGGAAGCGGCTGCCACCGTCCACCACTATCATCCTCACCCACCTGGAGGCAGAGCCCGATGTCAGTGGCCTGGAAGGGGTGCTGGTGGCTCAGGACTTCGCAACCTTCCGCTTCCCCTAATAGCGACCCCTCAGAGCAAGAAAGGCCGGAGCATTGCCCCGACCATCGCCTCCCCGCCGCTGACGACTGTAAGCTAGTCCTGGCCCTTCCTGAACTCCTCCAGAGCCTCCTGCAAGGTGTTCCAGGCCAGGGTGGCGCACTTGACCCGCACCGGGAACTTGCGCACCCCCTGAAGGGCCTCCAGGTCGCCCAGAGCCTCCACGTCCACCTCGTCGGCGCCGTACATCATGCCCTTGAACATCTCGAACAGGGACTCCACTTCCACCAGGCTGAGGCCCTTTATGGCCTCGGTCATCATGGAGGCCGAGGCCTGGCTTATGGAGCAGCCTCTGCCCGCAAAACGCACGTCGAAGATGCGGCCGCCGCGAATGTCCAGATCGATTCTCACCTCGTCGCCGCAGAGGGGATTGTCGCCCTCGCTGGTGGCGCTGGGCTGGTCGAGGGAGCCGCGATTGCGGGGGCTGCGGTAGTGGTCGAGGATGATCTCCCGATAGAGCTCATCCAGCTCGACGTCTCTATCCAGGGGCATGGCCGAAGAAGGCTCTCGCTTTCTCAATACCCTCGACGAGAGCATCCACCTCCTCCAGGGTATTGTAGATGTAAAAGCTGGCGCGTGCGGTGCCGGCTATATCAAAGCGGCGCATCAACGGCTGAGCGCAGTGGTGGCCGCCCCTGATAGCCACGCCCTCCCGGTCCAGGATCGTCCCCACATCGTGAGGATGGATGTCCGGGTAGTTAAAGGATATCACACCGCCCCGCTGGGAGGCGTCCTGGGGGCCGTAGATAATGATGTCTTCCAGCTGGCGAAGGCGGCCAAGGGCGTAGGCAGTCAGCGACTGCTCGTGGGCACGAACGTTGTCCATGCCCAGGGCGGAAAGGTAGTCCAGGGCAGCGCCGAAAGCGATGACGCCGGCGATGTTAGGGGTGCCCGCCTCAAACTTCCAGGGCACATCGTTCCAGGTGGCATCCTCCAGGCGCACGCGGCGGATCATCTCCCCGCCGCTCTGGTAGGGCTCCATCGCCTCCAGCAGCTCGTAGCGGGCGT
>DAOUDQ010000338.1:0-2373 GCA_034431045.1 Dehalococcoidia bacterium
GGGGCAGCGCACGTCGCTCCGCTCTGCATGCGCCCATAGCTCCTCTGGGGGAAGAGACGGTATCTCCGCTACCACACCGCCGATCTCGGCCACGTAGCTCCCCACAATGATGCCAAACTCCCCGAGGATTCGCCTGCCCACACTGCCGACGGCCACCCGCGCTGCTGTCTCGCGCGCGCTCGCCCGCTCGGCCACTAGGCGCAGATCGTCCAGCCGGTACTTGATTCCGCCCGCCAGGTCGGCGTGGCCGGGCCGGGGCACAGTCCAGGGAGGTTCCTGGCGATCGCGCCAATTCTCCCAGTCACGGTTACTAATGCGCAACCCGAGCGGCGAGCCGATGGTTTTCCCCTCCGCAACGCCGGAGAGTATCTCCACCTGATCCCTTTCGATCTCTTGGCGGCCGCCCCGGCCGTACCCTCCCTGTCGCCGCCGCAAGTCACGATCTATGTCTCCGGGCGTCAGTGGCAATCCCGCCGGCAGCCCCTCCACGATGGCCATTAAACAGGGCCCGTGGGACTCACCCGCAGTCAGAAACCGCAGCATTACTCCTCCTACTCTTGACCCGCCGATCCTCCCGCAGGTTGGAGCCCAGCAAGCCTGAACCTGCGAGAGGGTCTACTGACAAAAGGCGGCTTTTGCCGCCGCAGCCATTACGTGCAGCGGTGCCGTCTGACCGGCCCACAGCTCCCACGCTGTCGCCCCCTGATGCACCAGCATCCCCAGCCCGCCGATGGCCTGTGCCCCGGCTGCACGCGCCTGGCGCACCAACTTCGTCTCCGGCGGATTATATACCAGGTCGAAGACCGTTAGAGACAAGGGCATGGAGAGCTCCTGGGGCCAGGGAGAGCCCTGCACCTCTGGCCACATGCCCAGAGAGGTGGCGTTGACCAACAGGTCGGCCGAAGATACCTCTTGAGAGAGATTGAGAGAGTCAAGCGGAAGGGAACGAAGCGGAAGAGACGGAAAGAGTGAAGCTAGGTCAGCGACCAAAGATTCGGCACGTGAAAGGGTGCGATTGAGGATCGTGACGGCAGCTCCAGACGAGGCTAGCGCGTAGGCCACCGCCCGCGCTCCTCCGCCGGCTCCCAATACTACAGCCCGCTTCCCCTCTACCCAAAAGCCGCGCTCCGCGAGCGCTCTCAGAAAACCGATGACATCGGTGTTGTGGCCCACCATTCGGCCCTCGCGCCGGATCACAATGGTATTGACCGCACCAATAGCCCTCGCCTGGTCGGTGATCTCGTCGAGATGGTCCATCACCGCCCGCTTGTGGGGCACAGTCACGTTGCAGCCTACAAAGCCCAGCGCCCCCAGGCCGTGCACGGCCTCCCCGAGACGGTCGGGCCGCACTGCCAGGGGCACGTACCGCCAGTTCAAGCCTGCCGCATCGAAGGCAACGTTGTGCATGGCCGGCGAGACGGTGTGCTCCACCGGCCAGCCCATCACCCCCACAAGCCTGGTGTGGCCATCGATGGCACCCAATGCCTTCCCTCCTTAACCTCTCAGCTCCTTGGCGATTGACCAATCCCCCGAAGGAGGACATCAATCAGGCTACGGAACTCCTCCCAGCGGATCTCGATTCCCAGCCGCCGGACTGCCCGCTCGACCCAGGGTTTGGAGGGCAGCCCAGTCACCGCCATCTTACGCAGGCGGTCAGTGCGCAGTGTGCCCCTGACGACGCACATGATCTTCAAGGACGTCTCCTCCATTCTTGGTTCACAGAGTGAAAGAATCGCCCCGTTGGGGCATAGTCACTTGGTATCCCTTCTGCTTTAGCATCCTACTGAGCGGTTGCAGCTGGTCAAGGTCGCCGTGCACCAGAAAGATGTGTGGCCTCCGCTGGCCGTTGGAGTCTTCCAGCCAGCGAACAAGTTCTCCCTGGTCGGCATGGCTACTGAAGCCCCTGATCTCGCGCACCTGAGCGTGCACCTCGTAGGATTCGCCGAAGATGGGGACCCGCTTCTCCCCTGCCAAGATCCGCCGGCCCAGGGTGTGGGGAGCCTGGTAGCCGACGAAGAGGATCAGGTTCCGCTCGTCGTCCAAGCTGTGGATCAGATGGTGCAGGACGCGCCCGCCCTCGCACATCCCGGAGGCGGAGACGATCACCAGGGGCCCGCGCCGGTTGTTGAGGGCTTTGGACTCCTCCTTGCTTCGCACATAGGTCAGCCGCTCGAAGCCGAAGGCATCTCCCTGCCTCAGCATCATCTCATAGGCCTCCCGGTCGTAGGCTTCGGGATGAGTGCGGAAGATGTCAGTGGCGTTTACCGCCAGCGGGCTATCCACGTAGATGGGCACAGAAGGCAGTTCCTGGGCCAGGAATAGCTGATGCATGCTGTAGACGATTTCCTGAGTGCGGCCCACGCTGAAAGCGGG
>DAOUDQ010000339.1:0-2211 GCA_034431045.1 Dehalococcoidia bacterium
TTCGACCTCGCCACGGAGGCCCTAACCGGCAAGAGCCGTACCAAGGAGGTGGCTGAGGCTCGCCACATCGCTATGTACCTCCTGCGAGAGGACGCTCACCAGCGTGTGACTGACATCGCTCGCCTCCTGGGTGGGCGCGATCATTCCACCGTGATCTACGGCCTGCGCAAGATAGACAACTCACTAACCACAGATGCCCAGTTCAGCCGACAGATGGGGGAGGTCCGCACCCTTCTCTCAACCTAGTTATCCACACAACCGGTGGATACTGGCTCCCCCTCGTGGATAACCAGACGGGCCCGTTCCTGTCCGGCCGCCGAGCTTTCTCCTCCAACCACACACCCCACTACCCCACATACTCCCCACCACTCCCTCCCAGCCCGCCCACCGCTCTCCTATACCGCTCCACCTTGTCAACACCCCTACTACGAGGACGATCAACATCTCCTACAGGATGGCAGACTGAAGTATAATCTCCACGGGTGGACTACCATGATCGATCACACAGAGATTTGGGTCGCTGGTGGTGATGGTGGAGCTGGGGTAGTGAGCTTTCGGCGCGAGAAGTTTGTAGCGCGGGGCGGTCCGGATGGCGGTGATGGCGGCAGTGGCGGGACTGTGATTCTGCTGGCTGACTCGTCTTTGAGCACTCTGTGGGAGTTGGGACGGCGTCGCCATTGGAGGGCAGGGAGAGGGCAGCATGGCCGGGGGTCGAATATGCATGGCCGCCGAGGGAAAGATTTGGTTATTCGGGTGCCCGTGGGGACGCAAGTATCGAGGACGAGCGAGAACGGCGATTTGTCGCTGATTGGTGATCTTACGGAGGCAGGGCAGACGCTGGTGGTAGCTCATGGCGGTCTTGGCGGCTGCGGGAACGCTCACTTTGCCACCTCCACCAACCAAGCTCCGCGGATAGCCCAGAGGGGACAGAAGGGGCAGGAAGCGAGATTGGTTCTGGACCTGAAACTGTTATCAGACGTCGGCATCCTGGGAATGCCAAATGCCGGCAAGTCCACTCTGTTGGCTACCATCTCCGCGGCGCGGCCTAAGATCGCCTCCTATGCTTTCACGACCGTGGAGCCGGTGCTGGGCGTGGTCGCGATGGGTTACAAGACGTTCGTAGTGGCCGAGATACCTGGGCTGATTGAAGGAGCGCATCGAGGAACGGGGCTCGGGCATGATTTCCTCCGCCACGCTGAAAGGGCCCGCATGTTTATCCATCTCCTCGACGGAAGTCGCGCGGATCCCATCGGCGACATGGAGATTATCAACGGCGAGCTGGCACAATTCCGAAGGGACCTGGCGGACAAGCCCCAGCTCGTGGCGGTGAACAAGATGGATCTACCCAGCGTGGCCGATCGTATGGGTGAGCTGAGGGAACAGTTGACTGCCACGGACAGCCAACCCTTCTTCATCTCGGCGGCCACCGGGCAGGGCGTGGGGCCATTGCTCGAGCGAACGGCGCAAGAGCTGTCGTCGCTGGTCGAGGAAGTCCAGCCTCCGCCACCCTTGGCGGTGGTCAGGCCGCGGCCCTCCAGCGGGCGGTTCAGCGTGGCCGTATCGAACGGTATCTACACGGTGAGCGGCGAGCGAGTGGAGGCCTTCGCGGAGATGATGCCGCTGGACCAAGAGGAGGGGCGGGCAGAGTTTTGGCGGCGGCTGAGTCGCTGGGGTGTGGTAGCTGCCCTGAGGCGGGCTGGCATTCAGCCGGGGGCCAGGGTGCGCCTGGGCCGGGTAGAAGTGGAGTGGGAAGGTTGAGGCTAGGCGTCCTCGGCGGCACCTTCGATCCCCCCCACGTCGGCCATCTCATCCTGGCAGAGGAGGCGCGGCTGGCGCTCGGCCTGGGGCAGGTGCTATTTGTGCCGGCCGGTGCCCCTTGGCGCAAGGCAGGGCAACAGCTGTCGCCCCGGCACGATCGCCTGGCGATGGTGCGGGTCGCTGTCGCCGACAATCCGCACTTCGCTGTCTCCACCCTGGAGATAGAGCAAGAAGGCCCATCCTATACGGCAGAGACGCTGGCTGCCCTGCATGAGCAGCTCGCTGGCGATAGCGAGCTGTTTTTCATTCTGGGCCAGGACTCTCTGGCCGACCTGCCCAACTGGTGGCAGCCGCAGCAGATCATATCCCTGGCTCGACTGGCGGTGGCCACCCGCACCGCCTGGGAGCCAGCCCAGGCTGACGCTCTGGAGAAGGAGTTGCCCGGCATCTCCC
>DAOUDQ010000340.1:0-3780 GCA_034431045.1 Dehalococcoidia bacterium
GAAGAGGTACTGGTGCAGCCACTCGTGGGCGACCGTCTCCAGGGCGGCGTCATAGCTGACGTACCGGGGTACGGTACTGGGGTAGGTGGCGATTCCGCCGAGGTTCACCACCAGGCTGGAAACGCTGCTGGACGCCGTCTCTTCCTCCAGCGCTATCACCTGCTCGCTGGTTAGGCCCTTGCGCAAGAGTATGGCCCGATCGAGGGAGATGCGGTCGCGGGGGGAGATGACCAGCACTCGCGGCGGCTGGTCGAACTCGAAGTCCAGGGGCGGGAAGACGAAGCGCACCTTGGAGAACAGGGGCAGGGAGGTGGTGAGCCCCTCGTCCTCGATCACACTGGACACTCGTTTCTCCAGGATGGCCTCCACCTTGTTCTCTAGGTGCTGCTGCTCCGTGCGCTTGTCGTCCAGGGTCGACCGTAGGGGTTCATCTCTGCGCTCGGCTACCTCTCGCTCCAGGGATGCCACCTCCGTCACCAGGGCGAAGTATCGCTGGATCATTTCGTTTTCCTCTTCCATGCTGGGGCCGTCGTCGAAGAGGTGGCCGATCTTGTACAGCCAGCGGTTGAGGAGGTGGCGGACCTCCCAGCCGGCGAGGTCGTAGCTAAAGGGGGCAGCGGCCTTCGATATGGGGTCGGAGGGCCCACCGCCGCGCAGCAAAACGAAAGCGCTGGCCACGGCGGTGACCAGGAGGAGGAGGCTTGCAACGGCTACTGCTATGCGCCAGGGCATCGGGCGGACGAAGAAGGGGCTAGTCTCCCTTCACTTCCACGCTGTCGAGGATGTCCAGGGGTTCCTCCTGGCCGTCGAGAACCCTCAGTATTTCGTAAGTGGTCGACCTCTGAGCCGGCCTCCTGCCCGCATCGCGAATCAGGGCCCTCAGTTCTCTGGGGCGCATCAACTGGCCATGAGTGGCGCCGGCAGCGGCGGATATGCTCTCGTTGATGAGGGTGCCGCCGAAGTCGTTGGCTCCAGCATTCAGGCAGAACTGGGCGAGCTTGGGGCCCTCCTTGACCCAAGAGACCTGTATGTTGGGGATCCAGTTGTTCAGCATCAGTCTCGATACGGCGTACATCTTCACCACCTCGCCGCTCGTGGCCCCGGCCCGAACATTCTTGACCAGGCCCTTCCTGTACATGGGGGCCTCCCAATGTACGAAGCTAAGGGGGACGAACTCGGTGAAGCCGCCGGTCTCCTTCTGGATGTCGCGCAGGAGGGCGAGGTGTTTCGCTTTGTGCCAGGAGCCCTCGATGTGACCGTACATGATGGTGGAGCTGGAGGGGATACCCAGGCGATGCGCTGCGGTGACCACGCGGACCCAGTCGGCGGTGCTGATCCTGCCGGGCGAGATAGCCTTGCGGATGCTATCGTCCAGGATCTCGGCGGCGGTGCCGGGGAGGCTGCCCAGGCCGGCCTCCTTGAGCATCTTGAGGTATTCTTCCAGCGGCGTCTTCGACCTGACGGCGCCGTAGAGCACCTCCTCGGGGGAGAAGGCGTGGATGTGGATATCAGGAACTTCCTCCTTGATGGCGCGGCAGATATCGATGTACAGGTGGCCGTTCATTTTTGGTGGCAGGCCCGCCTGAATGCACACCTCGGTCGCTCCCAGCTCCCAGGCCTCCTTGGCCCTGTGCACCAGTTCCTCGATGGGCAAGAAATAGGCCTCTTCCTGGCGATGGCCTCGACTGAAGGCACAGAAGCCGCATCGCTTGATGCAGACGTTGGTGAAGTTGATGTTGCGGTTTATGACGTAGCTCACTATGGGGCCGACGGTCCTGCGCCTCACCTCGTCGGCGGCCAGGATCAGGGGGTTGAGCGCTGGGCCTTCGGCGTCGAACAGGACGGCCGCTTCCTCGTGGGAGATGTCCTTACCCTCCAAGCTCTTGTCGAGGATGCGAGCCACCGCCGGGTCGATGGCGCCCAGCATGCGCTGCCAGGAGGAGCGCAGTTGGAGGAGGCTCAAAGGGTCTGAGGCGCTGGCTACCATCGTTCTTTCTCCCTTCGCACGTACCCGTCGTGGTCCGCCCAGGCAAGGATTCGCTGCCGCAATGACTCCCGCACGAAGCCGTTTCGCAGGTTTAGGTATTCGGGGTAGATGGCTAGCCTCTCCCGCAGCTCGAAGCCGGCCTCCTCGGTGACGGCCTTCAGTTCGGCGATGCTGGGCCAGGGGGCCTCCGGGTTGATGAAGTCGCTGGTGACGGGCGAGACGCCGCCCCAGTCGTTTATGCCGGCCAGCAGATAGAACTGGTATGCCTCCGGGGTCAGGTTGGGAGGAGCTTGAATGTTCATGGTGGGAAGGAGGAGGCGGGCCACGGCTATAGTCCTCACCATATCCAGCACCGACGGCTCCCGCCAGTGGCGCATGGCTGTGTCCTCCTTGACCCGAAGGTTCTGGATGATGACCTCTTGGATGTGCCCGTAGCGTGCGTGAAGCTCCTTGATGGCGAGGAGGGAGTCGACCCGCTCCTGGGGGGTCTCGCCGATGCCGATGAGAAGGCCCGTGGTGAACGGCACTTTCATCTCCCCCGCGTAGGCGATGGTGTCCAGCCTTGCCCTGGGCATCTTGCCAGCACACTTCCAGTGGGGGCCGCCGGGGGCCATAAGGCGGGTGCTAACGTTTTCCAGCATGAGGCCCATGCTGGCGTTGACCTCCCTAAGTTCGGCCAGTTCCTCGCGGGTGAGGACGCCCGGGTTGGCGTGGGGCAGGAGGCCTGTCTGCTCCAGCACGAGCTCGCACATGGCCCGCAGGTAGGAGATCATGCTTGGATGCCCCAGATGGGCCAGTTGCTCTCTTACCTGGGGGTATATCTCCTCGGGCTTTTCGCCCAGGCTGAACATGGCCTCTTTGCAATCCTGCTGTCTGCCGGCTTCAGCCACGGCCAGGACCTCGTCGGGGCTCATGGTGTGAGCCAGGGGATCGTCCGGGGCTTTGGAGAAGGTGCAGTAGCCGCACTTCTGGCGGCAGAGATTGGTGAGGGGGATGAACACCTTGCGAGAGTAGGTTGCCGTTCGGCCCTTGTGGCGGTCGCGCACCAGGCTGGCGGCCAGCATCAAAGCCGATAGGTTGCTCCCCGTGGCCTGTATGAGCTGGTATCCCTCCTGTGGCAGGAGGTGATGGCCAGCAAGCGCCTTGGTTAGCGTTTCCTGGAGGTCGCCAGAGAGGCTGCTATGGACAGAGAGCATCAAGGAGGGTCGCCACCTTCCCGACGGCTCAGGCTTCCTTGATCATAGTGGCTGCTGGTGGGTCTGGCAACAAGCTTAGAACTGATAGTATAATGGCTCGCCATGCCTGTCGAGGTGCTCGCCTTCGTCGGCGGAACGGGTCCCGAGGGCCTAGGCCTGGCCGCCCGCTTCGCCGCCGCCGGCCATGAAATCGTCATCGGTTCGCGCTCGCCGCAGCGGGCCCAGCAGGCGGTGGAGAAGATAAAGGCCCGCCTGCCTGAGGCACGGGCCACGGGGATGGTCAACGAGGAGGCGGTGCGCAGGGGGGACATCGTGTTCGTTACCATTCCCTTCGCCGGCCACAGGGGGACCCTGGAGGCGTTGGCGCCAGCTATCGGCGTCAAGACGGTGGTGGACGTGGTGGCCCCTATTTCCTTCGGGGGCGGGAAGATCACCGTCATCGCCGTGCCCGAGGGCTCGGCGGCGGAGCAGGCCCAGGCGCTCTTGCCCCAGGCCCAGGTGGTGGCCGCCTTCCATCACCTCGACGCCGGCCAGCTTATGCGGGTGGAGCGGCCGATGGAGGCCGATGTGCTGGTGTGCGCTGACCATCGGGAGGCC
>DAOUDQ010000341.1:0-1710 GCA_034431045.1 Dehalococcoidia bacterium
GGCGGAGGAGGCGGCCAGGCAGATCATCGACATGTGCCTGGTCACCCACCAGACCGGCCCTGAAGGGCGCATCGTCAAGAGGGTGCTGGTGGAGGAGCAGGTGCAGGCCGAGCGCGAGCTGTATCTCGGCATCGTGGTAGATAGCGGCAGCGCCCGGCCGGTGGTGATGGCCAGCGAGGCCGGCGGCGTGGACATCGAGGAGGTGGCCGCCAAGTCGCCGGAGAAGATCCACAAGGCCTTCGTCGACCCCGCGGTGGGCTTCCAGCCCTATGAGGGGCGCCAGCTAGCCTTCGCCACCAACCTCGGCGGCGACCTCCTGCGCCCAGCCGTCGGGCTCATGAGCGGCCTGTACAAGGCCTTCGCCGCCAAGGACTCCTCCCTGGCCGAGATCAACCCCCTGGTGGTAACCAGCGACAGCCGCCTGCTGGCCCTGGACGCCAAGATGAACTTCGATGACAACGCCCTCTTTCGCCACCCGGACATCGCCGAGCTGCGCGACGTCGACGAGGAGGACCCCCTGGAGGTGCAGGCCCAGGAGCTGGGCATAAATAACTACGTCAAGCTCACCGGCAACATCGGCTGCGTGGTCAACGGGCAGGGCTGGCCATGTCCACCATGGATGCCATCAAGCTGGCCGGCGGCGACCCCGCCAACTTCCTGGACATCGGCACGGTCAACGACGTGGCACGAGTGGTCAACTCCTTCAAGATCCTCATCGCTGACCCCGACGCGAAGGCCATCCTGATCAACATCTTCGGCGGCATGGCCCGGGTGGACGTTATCGCCCAGGGGATCGTGGACGCCCACAAGGAGATGGAGATCAAGGTGCCGGTGGTAGTGCGTCTGGCGGGCACGAACGTGGAGGACGGCGAGCGCATCCTGAGCGAGGCCAACCTCCCCCTGATCCGAGCGATAGGCCTGGGCGAGGCCGCCCAGAAGGCAGTGGAGGCAGCGGGGTAGAGGGAAGCAGGCGTGGACGTTTGGGCATTCGCCAAGGACTTTGGCAAAGGAGCGTGGCGCCTGGCGACGGCGTGGAGACGATGGGGGCAGGAAGACCGCGCCGAGATCGAGCAGACCTACAGAAACGAGCTTTCCTGCCTAAAAGAGGATCTCGAAGAGGCCGGCAGCGAGGAGGAGAGGGCCAGCATCAAGCAGGAGATTAAGACCGTCCGCCACGAGCAGCGCCTGTTCTACCGGGCACGTCGTGACTTGCTGCTGTCCAAGGCACTGGTCGAGAAGATGAGTCCCAAGGGAAGCATCGCTGCAGGCGCGCCCGAGCTCGCCGCATCCAAACGAGAAGTCCTGCGTATTGCCACGACTTTGCTGGAGCAGCTAGAGCCGGGGAAAACCTTCACCGACCGCTTTCTGCGGGGAAACGCCTTCTACGCAGCACAGGATTTCGAGAACGCGCTCCGAGAGTACGACGCAGCATTGGCACTGCGCCCCGACGACGCCAACACCCTAGGCAACCGCGCGATCGCGCTAGGCCAGCTCAAGCGTTACGAAGAATCCCTCGCTGATTGCAACCGCGCGCTTCACCTCCAGCCCGACCACCCCAACAACCTGACCATCCGCGCCGTCACGCTGGGCAACCTCAAGCGCTACGAAGAGGCCCTAGCCGACACCAACCGCTCGCTGGAGCTCCGGCCCGACGACCCGGCCACCCTCCACAACCGCGGCGCCGCCCTATACGAACTCAACCGCTACGAA
>DAOUDQ010000342.1:0-2957 GCA_034431045.1 Dehalococcoidia bacterium
GAGCAACAAAGCGGTCTTATTGTTGGCCCTTTTCTTGGGCCTTATTAGCGCGGTGCTGGTCTACGTCTACCTCAGCCAGGCCGGGGGTGAGGAGACCGTAGCATCGGATACGACAAAGCCGGTGGTGGTAGCCAAGGAGGATATATCTGCCGGCAGCCGCATCACCGCCGATATGGTGAAGGTGAAGGGCGTATCGCCGGATGCGGCCCATCCAGAGGCTCTGGTCTCCACCGAGAGCGTGGTGGGCTCGGTGGCCCGCTTCCCCATCGCCGCCGAGGAGCAGGTGCTCAGCAGCAAACTGGTCGCTGGCGGCGTGGCCATGCCGAAGGGGGAGAACCTCCCCCTGGCCTACGTGGTGGGCGAAGGGATGCGCGCCATGTCGATCAGGGTGGAGCAGGTGATCAGCGCCGGCGGCCTCGTCCTGCCCGGCGACTTTGTCGATGTCATTATGGTGACCCCTGTCAAGTCGAACCTGCCGCCACCTCTCAATGAATCGCTTCTCTCTCTCACTATCTTGCAGAACCTAGAGGTGCTGGCGGTGGATCAGGAGGTGGAGGAGGTGGTGCCGGAGATGGCGGTGGACGGCGCTGTCGAGGAAGGCGCCGATACAGGCCAGCGAGTGCCCGTGGATCGCGCCGACCCCAACCCGGAGGCGACCACCGTCACCCTGTTGGTGACCCCCGAGCAGGCCCAGATCCTGGCCATGGCCGATGAGAAGGCCAGCCTTCGCCTGAGCCTGCGCCCCTTCGGCGATGATCAACAGTACACCATCTCCTCGATGACCGACTTTGAGCTCATCTCCTTGCCTGTCCTCGAGTCCTTGATCGATACCTGGAAGACGCTGGCTGGGCCGCTGAAGGAAGCGGAGGAGGCTTTGAAGCAGTAGCTGGAGCTCGACACAGCGCTGGAGGAGCAAACAGTGGCTAGGAACCCCAAGGTAATCATAATCGACCAGGATCCGTCCAGCCGGGCGGAAACCCAGCGAATGCTGGCCCTGTCGGGCTTCGCTGTGATGGGCGCTGCTGGCTACGGGATGGAGGCCATGACCCTGGCCCGCGAGACGGGGCCCGAGGTGGTGGTGGTGGCCCTGGAGGAGCCCATGGCTCGCTCCCTGCAGACCGTTGAGTCGGTGGCCGACGTTCTCCCCCAGGTGCCCATCATCGCCTACTCATCAATCGGCGACCCTAGTTGCATCCGCCGCGCCATGCAGGTGGGGGTCAAGGACTACCTGGTCGCTCCCCTGCAAGAGGAGGAACTAGGTCGCTCCATCAACGGTGTTCTTGCTCAGGAAGAGAGGCGTCAGCAGCGCCTGACAGGGGAGGCAGAGGCGCAGGCCTACGGGACCGTGGTTACCATCTTCGGGGCCAAAGGAGGGATCGGCAAGACCACCATCGCCACCAATCTGGCTACTGCCCTGGTGCAGAAGACGGGCCAATCAGTGGTCCTGGTGGACCTGGACACTCGCTTTGGCGACGTGGCCATCCTCATGGACATGCCCACCGACCGCAGCATCTCTGATCTGGCTCTACCGGACGAGGAGATCGACCGCGAGGCTGTCCAGTCCTGCCTGTACACGCACAGCACCGGCGTGGCCATCCTGCCGGCGCCCATTCGGCCGTCCGAATGGCACAGCATCCACCCCGGCCACATCGAGAAGGTGGTGGCCGTCCTGGCCAGCACCCACGATTACGTCCTTCTGGACACCCCCGGCGCCTTCAACGACATCGTGTCTCGTGCCCTGGAGATGTGCACCATTCTTCTGCTGACAGCCACTCCCGATCTGGCCAGCCTGAAGGATACCATCCTGGCCCTGGAGATGCTTCGCTCCTGGTCCTTCCCCTCGGAGAAGGTGAAGATAGTGATCAACCACACCAGCGATGCCCACGGCGACGCACGGATCGACATTCGGCGGGCCCTGGGCAAGGAGGTCTTCTGGAGCATCCCCTACGATCGTAGCATCTCTCAGGCCACCCAGCTGGGCATGCCCATAGTGGCGGCCAAGCCCAAGTCCAAGGCCTCCCAGAGCTTTGTCGACCTGGCCTACGCCATTGGCGGCATCCGCCGCCGGCCCAAGGGCATGCTGGAGCGCCTGGGCGACCGCATCTCCGTGCTCGGAAGGCCAGAGGCCGAGCCAGAGGTCGCCGCGGAAGGGGTTCGCGAGCCGGTGTCGGAGGCACCGGTGACACCGGCGGCAGAGGAATGGACCAGATAAGGAAGGAGAAAGATGAGTCAGTGGCGCTGGCGAGCTGATCGACTTCCAGAGCAGAACGATGGTAACCAGCCATCGAGCGAGTCTAATCCGCAGCCGGCGGCGCCGGCCCGCCGCTCGGCCCGTTTGGGGGAGGAACTGGAGGAGTTGGTCTATCGCTTCCATCAGAGGCTGATCGATGAGCTGGAAGCCGAGAAGCTGGAGGCTATGGCTCCTGACAAGCGGCGTCAGGCGGTGCAGGAGGCGGTAAAGGCCCTGCTGGCGCGGGAGTCTCTGAACGCCCTGGTGCGGGACGCCGTGGCCACCCGGGTGGTGGATGAGGTGGTGGGTCTGGGGCCCATCGAGCCCCTGCTCCACGACTCGTCTATCTCCGAGGTGATGGTGAACTCCCCCGACGAGGTCTACTTCGAGCGGGATGGCATCATGTATCAGAGCGACGTTCGCTTTCGCGATACCAATCACGTCATGCAGATTGTGGAGCGGATCATCGCTCCCCTGGGTCGGCGCGTCGACGAGAGCTCTCCTATGGTGGATGCTCGCCTGGCCGATGGCTCGCGCGTGAACGTTATCATCCCTCCCCTGGCCCCCAGAAGCCCCACCATGACCATCCGCAAGTTCCTTGTAAGCAAGTTGACCATGGATGACCTGGTGGCGGTGGGCACCCTCAGCTCCGAGGTAGGCCAGTTCTTGGGGGCCTGTGTGGAGCTTCGTTTGAATGCCCTGGTCTCTGGCGGTACGGGTACCGGCA
>DAOUDQ010000343.1:0-2039 GCA_034431045.1 Dehalococcoidia bacterium
AGCTCAATGCTCTCGATTTCCTTGTTGGGGTGTGGATTGCCCCAGTCGCACGCGAAGAAGAAGGCATCGCGGCCGCGAGGGTCGCGCGCCTGCATATCAGCAGTGCTCGCGACCAATGAACCAGTCGCGCCGTAGCAGTACGGGAGCAGTTTCTCGCCGAATTTCCAGGCCAGCACGTTCAATCCGTAGCGAAGCTCAATGGTCGCGGCTGTGCCATCGGCGTAGCTCACTCGCAGGGCACCGATGGGCACGCCCAGGATCGCCTCCTTTTGTTTGAAACGGTCCAGGAACGTGCCTCTTAGTTCGTCCGGCAGATGGCAGCCATAGAGGAACGCCAGCGCCCCTTTCTTTCCCTTCACGGGAATGGACACCGGTTGAGCACCAAAGGCAACCGCATTGGCGCGCGTGGCCGGCAGCAGCGTGAAAGGAAGTCCGCCCACCGTCACCTTCCCTGCTGGCAGGTTCACCAGTGACTCGCCTGGCGCCAAACCGAACCAAGCCCCAGGCGCCGCTGGCCTCGCGGCCCTAGTCGAGAGGTTCACCACGCCGGCAAGGGAAACCGGCTGGGCCGGACCCGCCGCCATCGGCGCCGGGGACCGCGCCACCAGGGCCAGGGCCTCAGAGGCACGACCGTCCACGAACTCGCGTGAAAGGGCCCACGCGTCGCGCTGCAGGTCGGCGTCCGGATTCCAGGCGCGCTCGGCGCTCTGCAGCACAGGCAGATAGCTGAACTCCTGCACGTCGGTGGTCGTCAAGGCCAGCCACGGCGCCTTGCTCCAGCACCCCATCATGTTCCCAATCACCCAGTCGGCCTGCTCTCGGTTTATCCCAGCCGAGTTGCTCTGGATGACCCGGAAGCCCATTTGCTGGAAACGCTTGGAGGACAGCGGGACCACGCCGGTAGACCAGTTGCAGAGGATGACGTCGCGCGGGAGTGCCTCGAGCGCTCGTGCCGTATGATACGGCGGGCCGCCGTTGTGCTCGGTGAGGAGCATATCGGCCCAGATCATCGTCTCGATGCCGCGTGCCTTCAGCAGGCTGTGATAGCGCAGTAACTGCGAGGCGAAAATCTCGCTCTTGGGCTTGCCGGCGCACAGCTTGCACCGCTCTTGCTCCGGCACGTCCAGCGTCCTCCACCACGCCTCGTCCATGCCGAGGTGGAATCGTCTGGGCTGGAAGAGCTCAGCCACTTCGGTCACTACATCCGTCAGGATCTGTTGTGTCTTCGGGTGCGAGACGCAGGCGATGAGGTGATCCCCTTCCTCCCACAGATCCTTGTAGTTCAGCGTGAACCACTGGGCGTGCCCCAGGATCGTGACCAGCGGCACCACCTCCAGGTAGCGCCGGCGGGCGAACTCCAGCACGTCGCGCACCTGCGCCTTGCTCCACGCCTGCGGGGCGGCCAACTCGGGATGGCTGTCCAGCCGGATCGCCTGATTCACGATCAACACCAGCGTGTTGAGCTTGTGCCGGACTAGGGTACGCTCGAGGTATTCCTTGAAGCGCTCCGGCTCGAAGGGAGGATCGTTGGGATGGCCCCAGCGGCAGTTGGGAAAGGGCATACTGACCGCACGCACCCCGAGCGTGGGGAAGTCACGCACCGAGAGGGCCGGGCAGGCCGGGCGCTGCCCCACCGGCGTGGCCAGGCCGACTGCCTGCAGGAAGGTCTGGATGCCGTAGAAGACGCCCCGGGCACTCTTGCCGGCAATGGCCACGCCCCGCTCGGTAACCTCCAGAAGGTAGCCCTCCGCCGGCAGCGCTGCGAATGCTGCACTCCGGTCGCCTGGGAAGTGCGCACGCACCTGTTCCGGCTTCTCCGCCAGGACCAGAGTCACGGCCCCCCCGGTGCCTGGCCCCCACCCCAGGCCGTAGCACTTGCGCAGGGGTTCGACCAGGGCGCCGGTGAGGTTGCCAACCTCCTCGGGCGGAACGTCGACCGTGTCGATGTGTGTCTCCGAGGGAAGGAAGAAGCGCCCTTGGCCCGGACGGCCCACTTTCGGCTGGGGCAGCAGCGCGAGCCAGGGTTTCGGGCGAGGCTC
>DAOUDQ010000344.1:0-3353 GCA_034431045.1 Dehalococcoidia bacterium
GAAGCCGAAGGATGGCGGCCGACCGAGACCATGCACTCGGGGCGTACGGCACCCTTTGTGCATCCTTATTATAGCACAGGGGCTCGCTGGGCGCAACCCGGCGTGCCCGCGCCAACCCATAACGAAAGGAGGTGAAGCCTAGCGGGGATATGCTCTTTGGATTGTTGATCTCTTAGAACTCGAAGGAGAGGGAGAGATGAAAAAAGTAATATTGGTAGCAGCGGCGGTTCTGGGCATCCTGGCGTTGGTCGCCGTCGGTGCTTCTGCGAATGCGAACCTCGTCGTGAACGGCGACTTTGAGACGCCCGTGGTAGCGGCCACCCAAGGGTGGGACATTTACGACTCAGACTACCCTGGGCTTGGATGGACAGTGGAGTGGCGCTCTGACGTGCCCCCTACGTGGGGTAGTTGGACAAGACCAGACCCCGCCCATCTCGAGTTGCACCGGGGTGTCAACGGGTGGCTGTCCTACGGTGGTTCTCAACAGCATACCGAGCTAGACACCGATTGGAATGGCCCCGTCGCTTCCGGCCCAAACAACGAACCCGCATCCGTCCGAATCTATCAAGACCTTGCGACGTGCCCTGGTGAGACCTACACACTCGAGTATGCCTGGTCCCCACGACCCGGCCATGGAGACAATAAGGTTGAGGTCTGGTGGGACGGAGCCAAGATCGCCACACATACGGGGATTGGAGGCTCAAACACAAACTGGACGCTAGTACCCTCGACCCGTATCGCCTCGAGCGAGTGGACTACCCTGGCGTTTGTTGAGGCAGGTGGCAACGATTCATTGGGCATGTTCCTAGACGCCGTCAGCGTCGTGGGCCCAACGCACCCGTGCGTGATCGAGGTCGACATCGACATCAAGCCGGGCAGCTACCCCAACTGCATCAACCTGGGCTCGAAGGGTGTGATCCCCGTAGCCATCCTGTCATCCGACACCTTCGATGCGACCCAGGTGGACCCGGATACGGTATTCCTTGGTGGGGCAGGGGTAGCCGTCAGAGGCAAGGGTAACAAGTCGCTGGCCCATCACGAGGATGTCAACGGAGATGGCCTGCTCGACTTGGTAATGCAGGTGGAAACCGAAAACTTGGACCCCAGCTCGTTCCAAGACGGGTTTGCCACGCTCACCGGCAACCTGTACCTAGAGTACGACGGCACGCCCATCGAGGGAAGCGACTCCATCTGCATCGTCCCGCCCGAATAGGCAACCGTCGTGGAAGCACGGCAACGGCCCCCGGATAGGACTCTGCGGGCCGCTGCCCCAACCCACGACGAAAGGAGGTGAGGCTTAGCAAACAAGACCTGGTCATCCGCTAGGCTTGCCCGCAAGGGGCAGCCCAATGATTATCATGGAGGAAGAAAACGATGAAACGGTTCCTAATAGCGTTGCTAGTCGGCGGCGCGGTGTTCGCGGCTGTCTTCGGCGCCGCGGCGAGCCTGACCATATCCCCGGCGTACATGCAGGCAGGATTGACCACGGATCTGGCCTGCGACCCAGACACCGTCCGCGTGAATGCATGGGGATTTGAGCTCGACGACCTCTTGGTCGACTACGTGAAGATCGGTGGCGTTCACTCGAATTGCAACGGGCTCCGAATGTATGGCGCCGTTTATGACAACGTGGGCGGCCAGCTCGGAGGCAACGCGTGTACTATTGTGAATGCGCCGAGCGGAGATGACAACGAGGTTAAGCTGACTTTCGGCAAAGACAACTGCGCCGACCCTCCTACTGGTGTCCTAAACCCGGCGTACGCCCCCGACGTCGAAGAGCTTCACATAGGTATGCACCCCTAGACATGTGAACGGCACGGGGTGTGGAATAGCTACGCAGGTCCTCCTCGGGACATATGCCCCGAGGAGGACCACTATCCTGGTCATCTCATAGGCGTGCTGCCGAGCCTGGGCTGATAGACGCGATTGGCGGCGTCCCTATGTGGTGGAAAGGCTCTTAACAAGATAGTTATGCGAAAGACTTTCCTCGCGTTGGCGGCTATAGCACTATTCCTAGCCTGGTTCCTCCTGCTACGGCCGGGCTTCCTCGGTGGCCCCGCCTCCTATATCATCGTGGCTGGCGCCAGCATGGACCCCACGCTGGACAGCGGCGACCTGGCGGTGGCCCGGCAGCAGGGCGGCTACCACGAGGGAGACATCGTCGCCTTCCGGGTGCCGGAGGGTGAACCCGGCGAGGGGGCCATCGTCATCCACCGCATCGTCGGCGGCACGGCAGAAGAGGGCTACATCGTCCAGGGTGACAACAAGGAGCGGCCCGACATGTGGCGGCCCCCCGCGGACGACATAGTGGGCCGAATGTGGTTCAACGTCCCCAACGGGGGGCTTTACGTGCTCTTCCTGCGCCAGCCCATAGTCCTGGGGGCGATAGCGGGTCTCTTGGGTATGCTCCTCGTGCTAAGCGGCGGTGAAGGGTCCCCTCGAAAGGGACATGGCAACCCCCCCCCGCCTAGCACGCGGAGGTGGCCCGGCTGGGGCGTGTTTGTGTTGGCGCTCTTGGCCGTTCTGGCCCTCTCCTTCGCGGCGCTCGCCGTGTTCACTTTTCGCCAGCCGACCGACACCATCACTGAGCCCGCTTTTTTCTCCCTGTTCGGTCTCCACATTCCTGTGGCTGAAGCCCACTGGCTGAGTGCGGTGGGTTTTGCGGTTACCGGCGGCGCTGCCACCGGCGGTCTGGCCCTCGCCGCGATCCTGTCCCGGCAGAGGGGCGAAGCGGCGCGCATCCAGGCCCGCTACGGCCGGCTCCTCATCACCGTGGCTCAGTCCGATCTGAAAGAGGAAGGACAGAAGATCTCCGTTGCGTCCATCGAGGACCTGGCGAAGTTGGCCCAGAGAGACGGCCGAATGATCCTGCACCAGGAAGTGGCGCCTCAGTCCCACCTCTACTTCATTCCGGATGGAGACGTGACCTACCAGTACATGGTGACCAACGGCCGCTCCGCTGCTGAGCAGCCTGAAAAGCCAAGAGGGCTGACACGATGAGGCGCGTTTTGATGGCTATGGCCCTTATGGCGGTGCTTCTCGGCGTCGTAACCGCTTCTGCTGCGCGGCTCACGGTTCACGGCGGCGCTCTCCAGGTCTTCGTACTTCCTGTCTCCATTCCTACTCCTTCCCCCACCCCCGGGCCTCTCCCCGCCACCGTGGACATCGACCCCGATATGCTAAATCCCGACAGCAAGAAGGGCCGGTTCGTTATGGCCTACATCGAGTTGCCCAACGGCTTCCTAGTCACAGATATTTTGGTCTCTACCGTCACACTGCGGGTCGATGGAGGAGAAGAGAGCGTGGAGGCTGAGCCCGCTCCCACTGAGGTGGGCGATCACGACGGGGACACC
>DAOUDQ010000345.1:0-10290 GCA_034431045.1 Dehalococcoidia bacterium
AGGGTCACCTCGCTGCCCTGAGGCCCGCGAATACGGCGAACGGCCTGGCCCACTGTCCAGCCAGCGGTGGATTCGCCGTCTACCGCCAGGATGACATCGCCAGGGCGGATGCCTGCCTTATCGGCAGGGGAATCGCGGAAGGGAGCAACGATGACTATTTCGCCGCTGGCCGGGTCCTGCTCCACACGAGCGCCAATCCCCTCGAATTGGCCGGTGATGACATCGATGCCTAGGGAGTAGGTCTCGGGATCGATGTATATGGTGTGCGGGTCGCCTAGAGCGGCCAGCGTGCCGTCTATCGCCCCTTGGCGTAAGATCTGCGGATCCACGCTATCCTGATCGACGAAGTCTTCCCGAATGATGCCGTAGATCTCGTCCAGGATGCCAAAGTCCGCCTCGCCCTCGGAAGGGCGCACAGGGCCGATGCTGGGGCCGCCTTCACCACCACCGCCGATGGCAAAGCCAACCACCCCGGACATCACCGACAGCAGGACCACCAGCAGGCCAAACATGGCCCAGCGCAGGCCCTTCAGGATCAGCCACTCAGTTCTTCCACTCGTCATCAGCCATCATTCCCTTATCAGGCGACTCTCCAGGGCTAGTCAGGATTAACCGTCACCACAGCAGGCCCCTGTCTGGCCCCAGCCACCCACAAATTCCCATCTCGATGCGGCTGTAGTGTAACATCGGCCCCAGGCCTTTGCAATTTGGGCGGTCCCATCGCGGCTTATGTCGAGCATGGCCGTGGTTGAGGTATACGTAAGAATTATAGTGCGATCATACCTCCTCCCGCGGCCACCCTTCTCCTGCCACCTCATTGTGCCAGGACCTCGTCCCCGCTATCATGGCCTCACTGGCAAGCGGCCATCATGAAGTACAGGATCAGCGTCGAGAGGAACACGCTGCGCTTCTCCGCCGCCCACTTCTCCACCTTCCAGGGCCAGGCTGAGCCGCTGCACGGCCACAACTACGACCTGCAGGTGGAGGTAGAGGGCGACCTCACCGAGGACGCCTGGGTGCTAGACTTCGGCGAGCTGAAGAGGATCGGTGAGGCCTTGTGCCAGCAGCTCGATCACCGCTTCCTATTGCCGCGTCACAACCCGGCCCTCGATGTCAGTGATTTCGATGATGGCTGGCAAATCGCCTTTGCCGGCCGGCGTTATGTCATTCCCAAAAGCGATGTGTGTGTCCTGCCCCTGGATAACTCCACCGCCGAGCGCCTGGCCGAATGGTTCTGCCGCCGCCTGGCGGAGGCACTGGCCGAGCGAGGCAATATCACCTCCATCAGCGTGGGCGTGGAGGAGGCGCCCGGTCAGGCTGGTTGGTGCACCCTCAGCCTGGGCAACCGTTGACACGGCGGCCAGAGGCACTATGATGAGGATGGAAAAGGGCCAAGAAGGGTCTCTCTCATGCAGATAGACTGGCAAAGCACTATCGACGAGATCCTCTCCACCAGGGTCTGCTGCCCCCGTTGCGGCGCCCTGGTCCCGGAGGTGATGGTAGGCTACTCCCGTGCCCCCTCAGCCAGCCAGTTTGCCCCTCTCTGCCAGGGCTGCAACCCTCGCGAGGCGTGCGATGCCCGCAAACTGGTGCTGTTGTGCGAGGCCTGCGCCCGTGAGCTGCGCCTGCGCGGGCGCAAGGTGAGCCAGGAGGGGATGATGATCGCCCTCCTGGAGGAGTGCCAGCGCAACCTGGAGGAGAGCCTCGACTACCTGGCCGACTACTGGCGCGAAGACCTGGACATCGACCCCGAGGACATGGACAAACGCCTGGAAGAGATCGACCCCCAGCTCTTTGCTCAGGAAAACGCCTGGCGCCGCTACCTAGAGGAGCAGTATCTGAAGTTTCACCGCTGGTTCCGCGAGCACGGCCTGCGCATCCCCAACCCCGCCTGGCGCTCCGAGTACGTAGAAGAGATCATCGCCCTCGGCTACGAGACCCTCCTGGGAGACTAGGCTGGCCTTGCCTCTGGAAAAGATAGGCTAACCTTATCGGAAAAGGTACGCCACGTGGGCGACAGCTAGACGAGCCCGCCTAGCCACAGCAACTGAACGTGCTGGGGGCGGGCTTCTGGGCCCGAATGAAAGCGCTGACAACGCTCACAAGAGCCTGCTCCGTCGCTTCAGGCTGCAAACGGTCAGCAAGCTCCGCGAACTCAGTCCCCTCAATGGCCTCGCGGTTCCAGACTTGGGTAACCTCAAGGCCAATGTTCTCAAAGCCAGCGGCCTGTAGCTTGGCCACGTACTCTTCTTCCTTGAGCGCTCCGGCCAGGCAGCCCACCCACAGCTCGAGGCTGCGCCGCAGCTTTTCCGGCATGCCGCCCCTGATGACGAGGTCGGAGATGGCGAGGCGCCCGCCGGGCCTGAGCACGCGATAGGCCTCGCGCAGCACCCGGTCCTTGTCGGGCGATAGGTTCACCACACAGTTGCTGATGATCACATCCACCGAGTCGTCGGGCAGAGGGACGTCCTCCATCTCCCCCTTGAGGAACTCCACGTTCTCGATGCCCGCCTTCCTCTGGTTCTGGCGGGCCAGCTCCAGCATCTCGTCCACCATGTCCAGGCCGTAGGCCTTGCCCGTCGGTCCCACCCGCCGGGCGGAGAGAAGAACGTCGATGCCGCCGCCGCTGCCCAGGTCCAGGACAACCTCACCCGGGTGCAGCTCGGCCAGGGCTACTGGGTTGCCACAGCCCAGAGAGGCCAGCGCCGCCTCCAGGGGAACCTCCTTCAGGTCCTCGGGCGCGTAGATCTGGCCGCTGATAGGGTTGACAATCTCGGATTCGGCCGGCCCGCAACAACTCGGCTGGGGCGAGCGGCAACTAGCGTCCGCCCGCTGCGCGGCCTCACGAGCGAGCTGGGCGTAGCGCTCGCCTACTGTCTCCTTGATCTCCTTCTTCCTGCCCATCGGCTACCTCCCTACATCCAAACTGCCGATACAGCGCCGTTTTCAAGGACTATCGGCCCAGACCGCTCAGGGCGGCCACTACCTGACCCAGAACGTCTTTGCGCAGGCGGAAGTGGCACCACAGCCCCTGCTTCTCAACGTCCAGCAGGCCCGCCTCCTTGAGCACCTTGACGTGATAGGAGATCGTAGGCTGCCTCAGGGGCGTGCAGTCAACGATGTTGCACTCGCAGACGCCGCCCGGGTTCCTGGCCACCAGGCTGAGGATTTGCAGGCGCGTGGGGTCAGAGAGGGCCTTGAAGACGGCCGCCCAGCGCTTGGCCTCCCTCTCGGCGGCGCAGGCCACCTCCGCCGCCACGCCGGGGCAGCAGCCGTCGGCTATGGATGTCCTGGGCATCTGGTTCACTTTAGCCATAACACTAATAGCGTAAGGCATACATCGAAGCTTGTCAATATAATCGGCCCAACAAACCGATAAATTTTCTCTGTGCCTTTCCCTACCCTGCCGCCCGCACCCGGTAGCCCCAGGAGGCAGCCTCGCTCTCCTCCCCAAGGCCCAGGGCAGCTTCGATACGGCCCAGGAGGTCCGTCAGGCCCCAGCCCTTGACCGCCGATACCAGCAGTGCATCCGGCCGCCAGTATCGGAGGGAGGCCCGCACCTCGCCCAGACTTTCCAGCCCCTCGATGGGCAACCCGTCGGGCCCGCAGATGAGGTCGGCCTTGTTGAGGACGGTAATGTGCGCCTTGTCGGCCAGGCCCAGGTCGGCCAGGGTATCCTCCACCGTCTGAGCCTGTTCGGCGGCATCGGGGTGGGTTATGTCCACCACATGCAGAAGCAGGCTGGCCTCGGACAGCTCCTCCAGAGTGGCGCGAAAGGCAGCCACCAGTTGGGTGGGCAGCTTCTGAATGAAGCCGACGGTGTCCGTGAGCAGGAAGGCGCCGCCCTGAGGGAGGCCCACCCGCCGGGTGACGGGGTCGAGGGTGGCGAACAGCTTGTCCCCCACCAGCACGTCGGCCCCCGACAGAGCACGCATGAGGGTGCTCTTGCCGGCGTTGGTGTAGCCCACCAGGGAGAGGACGGGCACCCCCTGGCGCGCTCGCCGCCGCCGATAGAGGGCACGCTGTCGCCGCACTTCTTCGAGCTGGCGCTTCAGGCGCTGAATCCTGCGGCGGATCAGACGGCGGTCGGTCTCCAACTGGGTCTCGCCGGGGCCGCGGGTGCCGATGGCCCCCTCCAGGCGCTCCAGGTGCGTCCACTGGCCGGGCAGGCGCGGCAGCAGGTATTCGTGCTGGGCCAGCTCCACCTGGAGGGCCCCCTCGCGAGTGCGGGCGTGCTGAGCGAATATGTCGAGGATGAGGGCAGTGCGATCGAGAACCTTGACCTGGAGGGCATCCTCCAGGTTGCGCTGCTGGGAGGGCGACAACTCGTCGTCGAAGATTATCGTGCTGTAGCCAAGGCGATGACGCAGAGAGGCCAGCTCTTGCACCTTGCCGCGGCCCACGTAGCAGGCGGGCGTCCGCCGCTCCAGCCGCTGGACGCACCTGCCGACGACATTGGCACCGGCGGTCAGAGCCAACTGGGCCAGCTCCTCCAGCGAGCTCTGGCTGCTCCAGCGACTATCGCCTCGCCCCTTTATCTCCACCGCCACCAGGTAGGCCCGCTCGGTGGGCTCGGCAGTGGCGTAGCTGGTCGTAGCTATGCTCTTAGCCCTCCTTAGCAGAACTGTGCTTTCCCCTTACAAGTATACCGCACAGAGCGAGGTCCCTGCTCGGATTGAGGCCAGCCTATCGGCCGGCCTCGGGCTGGATTGCCACAAGCCGCACCTGCCCAGCCGCCGCCCGCACTTGCTCCTCGGTGGCTCCCTTCAGGCCGACCAGGCGCAGCGTCGCGCGGGAATAGAGGCGGTGCCGCCGCCAGTAGTCGACAAGCACCTCCTCGGCCTCCTCCTTGGGCAAGGGGGTTGCCCGAGCGGGAAACCTGCGCCAGCGGACCTGCACACGCACCGTCGGGTTGGCCTGCAGGTTGCGATACCAGTCCGAGTGGGCACCGTAGGCTGACATCACATAGTACGTATCCGTCGCCGGATCGTGGCCCAGCATGTCTACAACCGCCTGGCGCGACCGCCCGCTCTTGCGCCCGACGGTAGTGAGGAGCAACTGCGCAGGCATCAGCCCGCCCAGGCCGATGCGGTACATCATGATCGGCGCGCGAAAGAACCAGCGTTGGAGCATGCCGGGGCGCCGCACAGGCCTCTCTCGGTCACTCATCTGCGTCCCTCCGAATGGTTGCGCGTGGGAGCTTACCCCCGCCACCCTGCCAGCCGCCGCAGGCCCTCCTCCAGTCGGTCGTCGGGGATGGTGAGCGACAGGCGGACGTAGCCCTCACCGTGGGGCCCGTAGCCGATGCCGGGCGTCACCACCACGCCGATGTCGTCCAGGAGGCGGCTGGCAAACTTCAGAGAGGTCTGGCCCTCGGGCAGGCGCGCCCAGATGTAAAGGCTGGCCTTGGGCGGGCGCACCCCCAACCCCATCCTGGCCAGCGCCTCCACCAGGCGGTCGCGCCGCCGCTGGTAGACGGCGTTGTGCTCGCCGATGCAGTCCTGGGGCCCCTCGAAGGCGGCGATGGCCATGCGCTGGATGGCCTGGGGGATGCCCGAATCGAGGTTGGACTTCACCCGCATGAGGGCATCGACCATGGTGGCGTTGCCCACCACCATACCGATGCGCCAACCGGTCATGTTGTAGCTCTTGGAGAAGGAGTGGAACTCCACCCCCACCTCCCGGGCGCCCGCCGCCTGGAGGAAGCTCACCGGCCGATAGCCATCGAAGGCCACCTCGGTGTAGGGGCCGTCGTGGCAGACGGCGATGTCGTGTTTCCTGGCGAAGCGCACCACCCGCTGGAAAAAGTCGAGCCCGGCCACCGCGCCCGTGGGGTTGTTAGGGTAGTTCATCCACATGAGCCTGGCCCGCCGGGCCACCGCCTCGGGGATCGCCTCCAGGTCGGGCAGGAAATCGTTCTCCTCAGTGAGCGGCATGAAGTAGCAGTCGCCGCCGGCGAACATCGTGCCCACCGAGTAGACGGGATAGCCAGGGTCGGGCACGAGGGCCAGGTCGCCGCGGTCGATGAAGCAGAGGGCGATGTGGCCGATGCCCTCCTTGGAGCCGATCAGGGGCAGCACTTCCCTATCGGGGTCCAGCGAAATGTCGAACCGCTGCTCGTACCAGCGGGCGATGGCCCGCCGCAGGTCGGGCAGGCCATCGGTCTCCGGATAGCGGTGGTTGGCGGGGGCGCGAGCGGCCTGGCAGAGGGCGTCGATGACGTGACGGGGTGTGGGGATGTCGGGGTCGCCGACGGCAAAGCTGACGACGTCCACCCCCTGGGCCCGCTTCTCGGCGGTCTTGCGGCTGATCTCAGCGAACAGATACGGCCGCAGCTTCTCGATGCGCTTGGCTAGTTGCATTACGCCGGTTCCCGCCACCGCACCTCATACAGCCGCACGGGGTCCTCGAACCCCCGCAGGGCTACATCGCCCCGGTCGGCGAACAGGAACCCCTTGCCCACCGCAAGCTCTCGCACGACATTGGCTGCGAGTATCTCCCCACCCTCCGCCTTCGCCGCGATGCGCGCCGCCATGATCACCGCCATCCCGAACAGATCCGCCTCCTCCGCGATTGGCTCCCCCGCGTTCAGACCGATGCGCACCCTTATCGGCTCCTCCGCCGACTCGTTGTGCTCAGCGAATGCCCGCTGCATGGCGATGGCGCACCCCAGCGCCCGCGTCGCCGAGGAGAAGGAGGCCATGAACCCGTCCCCCAGCGCCTTCACCTCCGAGCCCCCGTGGGAACTCAGCGCCTCCCGCACGATACGCTCGTGGGCCCGCAGCACCTCCCGCGCCTTGGCGTCCCCCAGGCGCTGCGTCAGCGCCGTCGAGCCTTCCACATCCGTGAACAGGATAGTATGAACCGCGCCTGCTGCTGACGGCTCGGCCCACACTGCGGCCTCCTCACCCATGAACTGATTGAGGGCGCGCATCACCGCCTCAGTGTCACCCAGGAAGACCGCCCCGGACTCCCCTTCCAGGAGAGCCAGGCGGGCGTTCGTTATCCGAGAGGCAAGGCCGCGGGCGATGTCCACGCTAAGCCAGGAGAGCTGGCGGCGATGAAGCACCAGGGTCGGCGCCTTCACCTGCGGCAGGATAGCCGAAACGTCAAACCCCGCGGTCGCACCAAGCGCCGTCTTCATCGTCTCCTGCGTGATGCATTCGCGCATTAGCGCAGCATAGCGATGCGCTGGGTCGCCTTCCGACCACCCCAGCAAAGTATGCGCCACCGCCTCGCTGTACACATGCCAATCCGTATCCCTCAGCCGGGCTAATGCCCGAAGCTGCGGCGATGCTGCGTCGTGCGTCACTGCCCAGGAGTGCCACAGAACAAGGTGCGAGACGCGCTCAGGGTGGCGAGCTGCGTAGGCAATTGCCACCGGCCCCGAATGAATAGGGCTTAGCAGGGCAAATCTCTCCAGGCCCAGGTGGTCCACCACCGCCTCCAGATCCAGTGCATAGGCGTCCAGCGAGAAGTCGCTCACGTCCCGGTCCGACATCCCCGCCCCCCTGCAGTCGTACCGCACCACCATTCTTCTTTGCGCCAGGGACTCATACCAGCGGCGCCACTGGGGGAACTGCCACTCCATCTGGATATGGCTGACCGGAATCGTCGGCATCTCCACGAAGGGCCCGCCCTCGCCGAGCGCCCAGAAGGCGATGCTCACCCCGTCGGTCGTCGTCGCGTACTGGATGCGCGGTTCCATAGCGCCTATCCTACACTAACGCCATCTCCCCTGCATAGACAGTCCGCCTCCGCCCCCACCACTACTTCTTCCACTCTCCCACGAAGACGAGCTCCGCCGGCCCAGTCAGATAGCACTCCCCTACCCCATCCCAGTCGGTGGTCAGCGTGCCGCCTGGGAGTATTATGTCAACCCTCTCCCCTACCAAGCCGTGAAGGTGGGCGGCCACCACCGCCGCACAGGCGCCGCTGCCGCAGGCCAGCGTGGCTCCCGCCCCCCGCTCCCACACCCGCGCCTCCATGCGCTCGCGGCCGAGCACCCGCGCCACCTCGAAGTTCACCCGCTGGGGAAACAGGGGGTGGTGCTCCACCTTCGGCCCGATGCTCTCCAGGGGGAACTCCGCGACGGGGCGCTCGACGAAGTGGACGGCGTGGGGATTGCCCATCGAGATGCACGTCAGCGCCAGCCGTTGCCCCTCGATGTCCAGGGGCAGGTCCTTCAGGGGCGGCTCGGCCTCCGCCAGCATAGGGATCTCCTGGGGAGCGAAGCGCGGCACGCCCATGCTCACCCGCACCCGCTCCACCGCTCCCCTTTCGGCGAAGACCTCGGCCGAGAGAACGCCCGTCGCCGTCTCCACGCTGAGCAGGCCGTCGCGAGGCGGCGCCAGGCCTTCGTCCACGGCGTACTTGACGACGCAGCGGAGGCCGTTGCCGCACATCTCCGCCTCCGAGCCGTCGGGGTTGAACATGCGCATCCCCACGTCGGCCCGCGACGACGGAAGCACCAGGATCAGGCCGTCGGCGCCGATGCCGAAGTGGCGGTCGCACATGGCCTGGGCCAGGCGCGACCAGTCCTCCTCGTCACCCTGCGCCCTCAGGAGAACAAAGTCGTTGCCCGCACCGTGCATCTTGACGAAGCGCATGGTCAATCCCTACCTGGCCGCTGCACGGGCGCTCTTCTCCAGAAAGCGCTCGGCCAGTGCTCTGGCCTCGTCCACAGCGCCAGCGCCTTCCAGCCAGCGGATGCGCCGGTCGTCCAGGCGGAACCAGGTGTACTGCTGGCGAGCCAGGCGATGAGTAGCCGTCTTGATGCGGGCCACCGCCGTCGCCAGGCTCAGCTCGCCCGCCAGGTACTGGCACACCTGCTCATAGCCGATGCCGGACAGGGAGGCAAGCGAGGGCTCGTAGCCCCTGGCCAGAAGACCCCTCACCTCATCCACCAGCCCCGCCTCCATCATAGCGTCCACGCGAGCGTCGATGCGCCGGTAGAGCTTCCGCCGCGGGCAGGTCAGGCCCAGGATGAGGGTCTGCCAGGGCGGCGGGCCCTTCTCCTGCCAGTAGGATATGGGGCGGCCGGTCGCTTTGTGCACCTCCAGCGCCCTGATGACTCGCCGCACGTTGCGGGGATCGATGCGCGCCGCCGCCTTGGGGTCTACCCGCGCCAGCTCTCGGTGCAGCGCTTCTGCCCCCTGACGGACTGCTCGCTCCTCAAGCTCTCGCCGCAATTCCCGCTGGGGCGGCAGTCGCGGCACCCTCCATCCCTCAAGGAGGGCCCAGACGTACTGCCCGCTGCCCCCCACGAGCAGCGGCTGCTTGCCCCGCGACCATACGTCGTCCAGGGCGGCGACGGCCAGCTCCAGGTACTGAGCCAGTCCGAACTCCTGGTCGGGGCTGACCACGTCGATGAGGTGGTGGGGAGCCAGCGAGCGCTCCTCCGGCGTGGGCTTGGCAGTGCCGATATCCATGTGGCGATAGACCTGGCGCGAGTCGGCGCCCACGATCTCGCCGCCCAGGGGCCGAGCGAGGGCGATCGCGAGAGCCGTTTTGCCCGCGGCCGTGGGGCCGACGACGGCGACGAGCTTTCGCGTCACGCCGCCGGCACCCCCTTAATCCGGGCCGCCTGCTCGACGATAGCAGCGAAGGCATCGGCCTTGAGGCTGGCCCCGCCCACAAGGGCGCCGTCGATCTGAGGCTGGCTCATGAACTCGTCAATGTTGTCGGGGGTGACGCTGCCGCCGTACTGAATGCGAGCGCCCTCCGCCAGCTCGCGCTTGCAAAGCGAGGCTAGCTCCTGGCGGATGAGGGCGATGGCCTCGTTAGCCATCGGGCCAGTGGCGGGGACGCCTGTGCCGATGGCCCACACCGGCTCATAGGCGAGCACGAAGCCCGAGGGCATATCCACGCCCGCCAGGCCTCCTCGCACCTGTCGCAGCAGCACCTCTTCCGTGCGGCCGGCCTGGCGCTCCTCCAATGTCTCGCCCACGCACATGATGGGCCGCAGGCCATGGGCCAGGGTCGCCTTCAGGCGGCGGTTCACCGTATCGTCGGTCTCGCCGAAGTATTTGCGCCGCTCGGAGTGGCCAATGATCACGTACTCGCACAGCTCGGCCAGCATGGGAGGGCTCACCTCGCCCGTGTAGGCGCCCTCCTTCTCCCAGTAGACATTCTGCGCCCCCACCTTGATGGACGAGCCCGCCAGCGCCCGCCCCGCCAGCGCCAGAAAGACAAAGGGAGGGCAGACCACTTTCTCCACCCCCGCTAGGCCATCGATGCGCTCCCTCAGCGAGCGGCAGAGCTCTGCGGCGGTGCGAGCACTGGTGTGCA